>USKE01000188.1 GCA_900555165.1 uncultured Porphyromonadaceae bacterium
AAAACATTCTTGAGTTTCGAGCCGATGAGAGCGTACAGGCCTTCCATGTCCTCGACGCTGATACGTTCGCCATAGGGGGGATTGGTGATGAGCACACCATCCTCCGGCGCTTCGGTCCATGCTGAAAGCGGTTTGGTGGCCAGATCGATCATTCGCCCGACACCAGCACTCTTGATGTTGCGCGACGCTATCTCGACGGCCTTGGGGGAGATGTCGGCGCCATAGATTTTGAATTTGAATTCACGTTCGGCCGAATCGTCGTTGTACAGGCGGTCGAACAGCGCCTGATTGAAATCCTTCCAGTTCTCGAACGCGAAATGCTTGCGGTAGACACCGGGATTGATATTGGCGGCGATAAGGGCTGCCTCCACAAGGAATGTGCCCGAACCGCACATGGGGTCGACCAGCGGACAGTCGCCGCGCCAGCCGCTCTTGAGTATGATTCCGGCGGCCAGCACCTCGTTTATGGGGGCGTCGGTCTGTGCCACGCGGTATCCGCGCTTGTGCAGCGACTCGCCCGACGAGTCGAGCGACAGCGTGACGCGGTCGCCGGCTATGTGCACGTTGATCATCACGTCGGCGTCCTGCAGGCGCACTCCGGGGCGCGTGTCGGCGCCGTAGCGGTCCTTGAACCAGTCTACGATGGCATCCTTGACGCGGTATGTGACATACTGCGAGTGTGTGAACTCGTCGCTGTATGCGACCGTGTCGATCGAGAAAGTGCTTCCGGCGCTCATCACGGTGCCCCAGTCGAACTCTTTGGCGCGCTCGTAAAGCTCGTCGGTCGACGATGCCGTGAAACGCCATATCGGCTTGAGTATGCGCAGTGCCGTGCGGCAGCAGAGGTTGGCGCGGTAAAGCATCTCAAGGTCACCCTCGAAGGATACCATGCGGCGCCCCGGCTCGACGTTGAGCGCGCCGAGTGCGCGGAGTTCTTCGGCCAGGACATCCTCGAGTCCCTGGAAGGTCTTGGCCACCATTTCAAAGTTTTCTTTCATCTGTTGACGTGATATTGTGCCGGCAAGCGGTTGATGCGGTGTTACGGAAAATTAGGTCAGAGGCGGGTGTAGGTGAATGTCTGTGTCTCCTCGCGCAGTGTGAGTGATGTGTCGGTGAGCTCCACTATCTCGTCGCGGCGTATGTCGCCCAGCACCGAGAGCAGTTCGTCGCGCAGCTCCCCTTCGAGCGCGGCGGGGTCAGAGCCGCCTATGCCTGCCAGGAGCTTGAAATTGTCGGTGAAGGTGACCTCGGCGCGCGAGCTGTCGAAGTCAAACTCGATCATGCGGTCTTTGGCCGACCAGGTGCCGGGGCATTTCAGGATTCCCATCACCCCCATCCCTTCGAGTCCTACCTCATAGTGTATCTCGCAGGTCATCTCCTCGGTGTTGAAGGCGAACGCCTGGTCTACGACGGTGGTCATCCCCTCCTCGTCGGAGTACACTATCTGCGTGGCCCACATGCCGTTGAGTTTCTTTTCGGTGTCGCTGGCGCCGCATGAGCCAAGTGCCGTCGCCGCAACCAGTGCGATGACGGTCCACAGCAGGGTGTAGGTAATCTTTTTCATGTTCTGTGCAAAATTAGCAAAAATGGCGCTAACAGACTGTCTGCCGCGCCATTTTTTTAAGTTTTAAGCTGGGTTTTAAGTTTGGTGTCAGGTTTACCCGCCGAGATACCACTGGTAGTAGAAGAGGGCCACAAAGAGGGCTATTGTTCCACCCCAGATAATTGCTGTGACGCCATAGCATTTCTCGCGTAATCCAATCCTGGTAATCTGGTACAGATAGATGGCCGCGCATACGGCGCATGCCGCGAGAATCCAGAAACCGGCGGTTCTGGAAACAAAGCTTTTTACAAGGAAAAAGAGGAGAACCGGGGTGAAAAGCACCCCCAGTTTCCTGGCTTTCGGGTCGGTGATCTTTGTCAGAATGGAATCCATATATCAGACGAAGGGTTGAGTTTGAGTCATATCAGCAGGCGGAAATGTTTCTATAACAGCCTCCAATAAGTGTAGCGCTAAGGTACAGATAAATTCTCGGACTGCAAAATCATCTGTCATAAAAATGTCATTCTGACAAGGCGAAAATTAAATATCTGCCTTTAAAACCGATGTCATGCGGTTTGGGGGGCATATAGAGTGCGGCAAGATTGCGGGGGGCGCTTACTCTTTGGGTAGTGGGATTGTGTACATCGGGCAGCCTTCGGCCACGGGGGCTATTGACCCTTCGGGGTATGAGAAGACGAGGCTGGAGCCCATGAGGGCGACATGCTCCACGGGGAAGGTGGCTGCGGTGAGGGGATCGATGGCGCCGGGGGCGATGTAGTCGCTGACGCGACGCAACAGAGCCTCTGGGGTGAGGTGCGCGTCGTCGGCGATTTCGTCGACAAGCGCCTCGCGTACCTCGCGGCGACGGTCGGGGTCGGGCACGAGCTGGGCCAGGGTGAGCTCGGTGGTGCAGTCACGACGGAACGACACATAGTAGGCATCGACATCGCAGGCTCCGCCGCCACACGATTCCACGTATGACGAATAGGTGATTATCCCCTTCTTCACGTCGGCCCAGGCAGGACGCAGATCCATGTTCATGAAGAAACCGGATTCTTCGACAGCCCCCTTGAGCTGCGGCAGGATGGTGTCGACGAACACATCGCCGTAATAGTCCATCTGGCGCGCCACGTCGGCGGGGGTGCGGCGCCCCGGGCGGTAGCTGAGGTCGCCGCCCGATACAAGGCCGAAGTTCTCAGAGACGATGCGCCCCAGGCAGCCGTTGACGCACGAGCTGTCGCGCAGGGCGAACACACGCATCGAGATGTAGGCGTCCTGGTGTTCGGTGGGGTATATACGTTCAATCTTCACAAACGGTATCTCGCGTCCGCCGAGCACGAAGACGGTGTCTTTCGTGAAACATGAGTCTACGGTGAGGGCTTTCTCGGCAAGGGCGTCGGCGTCGCTTACCACCGGCATTTCGGATGCGGGGCGGCATCCCTGGACCATGACAAGCGCGACAGCGGCCATGAATATTGCAGAAAACAGGTTTTTCATGCGGTAAAGGGGCAAAAGACAGGGAAATGTGAGCCTGTCCCCCTGTCAGTAACAACGTTGCCGCCGTCGCCGATGTTTGCCACCTGAGGTTAAAAATAATGATGTCTGGTAAACATGTTAAAGTTTGTGCTTCGCGCTTGCGGGTGGGGAATTGTAGGGTTATCTTACTGCTATGCGGGCCACTGTGTCGCCGGCCTTCACGATATAGACGCCGGGGGCTACTGTGGCGGTGGCGCGGTCGGCGGCGGGGATTGTGGCCACGGTGCGGCCGTCGAGTGCGTAGACGGTGGCGGCGGCGTTGCCGGTGACGACGATGGTGTTGCCCTGTGCCGATACGGTGACACCGCTGTTGGCGTTTACGCCGTCAAGACCGCCGTATGTGACTGTGGCGGTGGCGAGGTTCGAGATGTCTGACTCCTCGTTGCCGAAGAGGGCTGTCACGACGTAGGTGTGGTCACCTTTGGGCACGCGGGTGTCGGTGTATGTGAGGGCGCTGACGGGGACGTCGTTGACTTTCACGCTGTTGCGGTAGATGTTGTAGCCGCCGAATGATGTTTCGTCGAGTGCCTTTGCAGGAGCATAAGTCACATCGTCGACCATGAAGATGTACTTGTTCTCTGAGGTGCAGCGGATTGCGAAATAGAGCGCCCCTTCGGGGAGGTTGTAGCTGTATTGCGTCCAGGCCTCGGGGACTTCGGGCACTTCAGTTATCTTGGTGAAGTCTGATGTCTCGGTGCCGGTGGTGGAGTAAAGCACCTCGAAACTTTCGAGATACTGGTAGCCGGTACCGCCGAGATTGAACGACGATGCCGCGAACGAGATGGTCTGCGCCTCGCCGCTGAGACGGGGCGAGATGGCCCAGTCGTCGTTCTTGAGGCTCTTCGATGCGAAACTTACCAGATACTTGCTGCCGGTGTTGGCGTCAAAACCTGTCTCGGTGGCAAAGGGGTCTGAATTGGCGTCGAAGACCTGGAAGGCCATCTTGGCGTTGCGCCCCGGGTATGTGTATGAACCGATGCCGTAGGTCTCGAAGTTGTCAACGTCATGGAATGTCCAGCCCTCGACATTGTCGATGGCCCATGATTCGGCCAGCTCGAAACTCTCGGTGACTGTTGTGGCGCTGATTGCGCTCATGTCAGGGGCCTGCCATTCAAGTGTCACGTTGTCGTCGCTGACCTGTGTGGTGAGCATCTCGGGTGCGGGGAGCGACGAGCGCACGAGCGTCACGGTGGCGCGGCGGCTGTCGTTGTCGGCGGGATTCTGGTCGCGGTCAGAGATTACGGTGGCGGTGTAGTAGACGATGTCGTCCATGGCCGGGTTCAGACGGTCGGTGAAGGTGACGGTGGCCTCCTCGTTGACCGCCACG
>USKE01000189.1 GCA_900555165.1 uncultured Porphyromonadaceae bacterium
CGGCCGGTGCCAAAGCCGCGCCTGCGGCCCAGAAACAGAAACTGACCGTAGAGGCTCCTGACCTCGAACAGATACGTGCCGATATCAACGACCCGGCATCACCGTTCTATTATCCGCGGCTGATGCAGAGATATGCTGCAAACGAGACGGTGATGACGCTCGACGATTACCGTCATCTGTATTACGGAGCTCTGTTCCAGGAGGATTTCAATCCCTACCGGCACAATGATTTTTCAACAAAGAACGAAAGCCTCTATTACAAGAACACCCATACCCGCGCCGAACTCGACTCAATAATCTATTACGCCCAGGAGGTGCTGAAGGATGATCCCTTCAACCTCTCGCAGATGAACTATCTGATCTATGCCCTGCGAGCCCGCGGCAAGGTGAACCGCGCCAATATATGGCAGTACCGTCTGAACCATCTGTTGCAGGCGATTGTATCGTCAGGTACCGGACTTGACAAGGAACATGCCTGGTATGTGATAAATCCACGCCACGAATACAACATTATAAACTTCCAGAACGCCAAGGCACTCGGCCAGCAGTACGAGGAGCCGTATTACGACCGTATCGAGGTCGAGAGGCACGGCCGCAACGGCTCAACCAACACTGGCACCTATTATTTCAACATTCGCAACATGCTTGAGGAGTATTACCGCAAGTTCCCCGACCAGCAATGATGCCCTGAAATGACAGGTTGCGGCGGCGTCAGTCGCCGCTGTCGTCTGATGTGGTGACGGGCTGCGCCGGTGTGCCGGCCTCCTTGTCATCCTGGGCGCGCCGAAGGGTGAAGATAAATTCCAGTCCGCCACCCTTTCGGTTGCGCACCGTGATGGAGCCGCCCATCGAGTTGATCGAACTCTTGACGATGGGGAGCC
The DNA here is from genome assembly GCA_900555165.1 of uncultured Porphyromonadaceae bacterium. GTDB lineage: Bacteria > Bacteroidota > Bacteroidia > Bacteroidales > Muribaculaceae > UBA7173. Next base: position 882 of record USKE01000189.1, read on the forward strand.
CCAGGCCCGTGCCTCCGGATTTGCGCGCACGCCCTGTGTCTATGCGGTAGAAACGCTCGAACAGATGGGGCAGATGCTCGTTTTCTACACCCACTCCGTTGTCATAGAATGAGAATGTATAGAAGTTCTGGTTGCGGCCGATGAGCTCGAGGCCCACCTGTGTGCCCTGCGAGTATGCGCGGGCATTTTTTGTGAGGTTGGTCACGACCGATGTGAGCAGTCCCTCGTTGCCTATCACGCGGCAGTCAAGCGGCAGGTTGTACCGGAAGTCCATTTCGCCAAGCATGTCGGTGCGGCTGATGTCATCGGCCATGGTGAAGATGAGGTCATGGAAATCGATTACCTTCAGCTGTATGTTGTTTTTCGATTCATCGAGCCGTGTCATGGTCGACAGGTCGTTGAGCATGTTTACCAGCCGCTCCACATTGTCGTGTATCTTGCCCAGAAAGTGGTTGCGTTCATCGTCAGACATGTCGGGCTGGGCCAGGATGGTGTCGAGATAGGCGCGTATTATGCCGATAGGTGTCTTGAGCTCGTGCGAGATGTTGTTGGTGAGCTCGCGCTTGAGCTTGTTTTTCTCTTCGGTTGCCTTGAGGGCTATGACATGCTCGCGTTCGCGGCGCACGTTTGCCTGTATGCGCGAGTTGTATATGGCCACGATCTGGCGCGATATGTCGCCGATCTCGTCGGCGGGGAAGTCGCCCATAGGTATGAAGTCGCGGTCTGAGGCTGCGCGACGTGCGAAATCATGCAGCAGACTCACGTTTTTGGCCTGATGCGCGGTGAAGATATAGGCCATGAGCGTGCCGGTGAGGCCGACGACGAGAATGATGATCCAGAAAGCCGGGTCAATCTCTATCATCTTCTTCACGTTTTTCGTAAGCGGAAGATAGGTGCGTATCTCCACCTGTTTCCCGGGTGTGAGGCGTGAGGAATAGCAGAAAATCGGCTCTTTGCCTAAGCGGAAATTGTCGACGCGCCTTACGGTTGAGCCGTCGGGCATGACGGTTTCCTCGGCGTGTTTCATGATTGCCGCGCTCGGGGTATATGGGCGTTCCTTGCCGAACTGGTATATCAGTTTCCCGTTAGTGTGGTTGTACAGGGCGATTGAGATGTCGCGCATGTCTGAATTCTCATAGTACCGCTGCATGAAATCCATATAAGGTTTCACGTCGAGGCCCTGCATGTGCCGGTTTATGATGTTGGCGTTGGCCAGGTGGATGTTTTCGTAGATGGCCTCTATGCGTGCGCGCCGTGTCATGCGGTACTGTGTCCATGCAAATCCGAGCACGATTGCCCAGATACATGCCGCCGCCGTGGCGAAGAGCCGCATCTGATACTTGAATCCGTTTTTAGTCCTTCGAGGTGACATTATCCCGCTGTTTTATTGACTGATCTCTTGGTTTGTACGCCTGCGGCCCGGGCGTGGCCGGCGGGTCATGGGCCGACCCGCTGGCGGCAGGTGCCTCAGGGTTCGGCCTTGAATCCGTAGCCGAACCCCTGGCGTGTCACGATGTTGCGCTCATAGGGACCCAGAGCTTTGCGCAGGCGGGTTATGTTGGTGTCGATGGCCCGGTCTGTGACCTTGAAACCGCCCCATACCTGACGCATGATTTCGGCACGCGAGTGGATGCGCTCGCGGTGGGTCATGAAGAACAGCAACAGCTCGAACTCGCGTTTGGTGAGGTCTACCGGCTGCCCGTCGATATAACAGGTCTTGTCGTTGCGGTCGATACGCATGGTCTTGTACGAGATGTCGGGTTCGTAGTGGCCCTTTGACATGTTATAGGCCTGTTGCTGCGAGGCCTGGGTGCGGCGCAGCACGGCCCGCACGCGGGCTATCACCTCTCCGATCACAAATGGCTTGGTGATGTAGTCGTCGGCGCCGATATTGAGGCCCATGACAGTGTCGTCCTCTCCGTTGAGGGCCGAGCAGAATATGATGGGAGTGTTTTCGGTGGCGGGATTGTTGCGCACACGCTTGGCAAAATCAAAGCCGCTTATGCGGTCCATCATGATATCGACAATCATCAGGTTGTAGAGCGACAGGTCGAGTCCGAGGGCTGTCTCGGCGCTGTCGGCGGTGTCGACTTCATAGCCTTCTTTCTGAAGGTTGAATTTCAGGACCTCGCAGAAAGCCTCTTCGTCGTCTATTACAAGTATACGTGTACGCATCATTGTGGTTAGTAGGTTACAGAAATCAGGCGCGCCGGTGTTCGTTTTGCCATATTCAAGTCTTAAAGGCGCCGACACGCATTTGCACGTTTAAAGTTACAGCAATTTGGCGACATTTCGCACACATTTTTCTGAAAAAGTGAAAATCTGTAACATTTTTGACAATTACATTGCCGTGTCAGCTTTTGCTGACTGGTTTTTATGGTGAGCATATTGAAGTCTAACGTCAGAAATTTGCTAAATTTGGGCATGGAAAAGAAATGGACGTTTTTTCTGTCGGCCGGTGAGGCGTCGGGCGACCTGCACGGGGCCCGGCTGATGGAGTCGCTCAGGCGGAAAGTCGGCGGGGAGTGTGAGTTCGTGTTCCTCGGGGGCGACGAGATGGCGGCTGTGGCCGGTCATGAGCCGGTGGTCGACTACCGCCGCATGGCCTATATGGGTTTTGCAGAGGTAATCCGCAACCTGGGGAATGTGTTCCGAAACCTCGGCATGGCCCGCAAGGCGATGAAAGCACAGCCTGTCGACGCGCTTATCCTTATCGACTATCCGAGTTTCAATTTCCGGCTGGCACGCACGGCACAGAAACTGGGCATACCGGTCTATTATTATATCCCCCCGAAGGTCTGGGCCTGGAAGAAATGGCGTGTGCGCCAGATGCGCCGGTGGTGCCGCAAGGTGCTGTCGATATTCCCTTTCGAGGTCGATTTCTTCAGGCGTCGCGGACTTGACTGCGAATTCGTGGGGAACCCTACCGCCGCCGAGGTGGCCGAAAAACGCCGCGCATTGCCACCGGCACAGGAACTTATGGAACGTGTCGGGCTGCATCCGGGTGACCGTTACATCGCCCTGGTGCCGGGGAGCCGCCATGGCGAAATCCGCGCCAATCTGCCGGCAATGCTTGAGGCGGCGGCACGTTACCCGCAGTACAAGGTTATTGTGGCCGGAGCTCCGGGTATCGACAAGGCTTTCTATGACGAGGTGGCGCCGGGCCCGGGCGCACCGGTGCTTTCGGGCGAGACATTCGCCATAATGGCCTATGCCGAGGCGGCGCTGGTGACTTCCGGCACGGCTACGCTGGAATGTGCCCTGCTGGGCACCCCGCTGGTGGTATGTTACCGCGGCAAGCGGATTACCTACGAGATCATGCGCCATGTGCTCACGATACCGTTCATCTCGTTGCCTAACCTCGTTGCAGGCCGGGAAATCGTGAAGGAGCTGATCATGCACTTCGCCACCCCCGAGGCGATGGCTGCCGAACTGGGCGATATCCTCCCGGGCGGAAAGATGCGTAGCCGACGGCTTGAAGAGTATGCCGCCCTGCGTGATTCGCTTATGGCCGACGAC
>USKE01000190.1 GCA_900555165.1 uncultured Porphyromonadaceae bacterium
TTCACCGCTACGCGGTTTGAGCTTCGCGTTATGGCTCTTCCATGACATTTATATGATTCCAATGTTAAAGAGTCGGGCTCGGCAGCCCATATTGCATGAATGCACCGCGGCCGGTGGAGAGCAGTGACTAAAAGACAAGGGGCATGCCACCGGCGGTGACATGCCCCTTGGGTTATCGCTGTTCAGCGGGGATGGTTCCTCTGTGCGGGGAATCAGCCGTTGAATTTCTTCATGCGTGCGATGAGGTCGAGAACTTTGTTAGAGTAGCCGATCTCGTTGTCGTACCACGAAACAACCTTCACGAAGTTGGGTGTCAGATAAACACCGGCGTTGGCGTCGAAGATCGAGGTGCGGGCGTCGCCGAGGAAGTCAGACGAAACGACAGCGTCTTCGGTGTAGCCGAGGATGCCTTTGAGTTCGCCCTCAGCGGCCTCTTTCATGGCAGCGCAGATATCCTCTTTCGAGGCGGGTTTCTCGAGGTTAACGGTCAGGTCGACAACAGAAACGTCGAGGGTGGGGACGCGCATCGAGATACCGGTGAGCTTGCCGTTGAGTTCGGGGATTACTTTGCCCACAGCCTTGGCGGCGCCGGTCGACGAGGGGATGATGTTGCCCGAAGCGGCACGGCCACCACGCCAGTCTTTCATCGAAGGACCGTCAACGGTCTTCTGTGTGGCGGTGGTAGAGTGGACGGTGGTCATAAGGCCGGTAACGATACCGAACTTGTCGTTGAGGACCTTGGCGATGGGGGCGAGGCAGTTGGTGGTGCAAGAAGCGTTCGATACGAACTGCTGGCCGGCGTATGTCTGGTCGTTCACACCGCATACGAACATGGGGGTGTCGTCTTTCGAGGGGGCCGACATTACGACATATTTGGCACCGGCCTCGATGTGAGCCTGGGCTTTCTCTTTGGTGAGGAACAGACCGGTCGACTCAACGACGTACTCGGCACCAACAGCGCCCCAGTTGATTTCTTTCGGGTCGCGGCATGCTGTAACGCGGATTTCCTTGCCGTTTACGATGAGAAGAGACTTCTCGAGGTCGTAGTCGACAGTGCCGTCGAACTGGCCGTGCATTGTGTCATATTTGAGCATGTAGGCCATGTAGTCAACGGGGAGAAGGTCGTTGATGGCTACAACTTCGATGTCGTCACGTTTGGTTGAAGCGCGGAAAACGAAACGGCCGATGCGGCCGAAACCGTTAATACCAATTTTTGTCATAGTTGTTGAGATATATAAAGAAATTTTTGTTGTATACTGGAAACGAGAGACTTGCAGCCGGGTGTCGACATAGTTGCGATATGGTACCTAATGGCAGGCGCAGACACGAGTCGGCCCGATACTGTTTTTCCGCCGCAAAGTTAGCAAATTATTTCAGCCCCGCGCAACTTTTATTGTTAAATAAAGTTGAGGTTTCGGCCACCGGGGAGTCAGACTTGTCGGACTTGTCGGACTTGTCAGACGAGTCTGACTTTGCGCGAGTGCGCCCGCGCCGCGTCAGCGCAGGGGGCGCACGGCGTGCAGGCCGGGGGTGTTGCGCAGGGTCAGTGCCGCGAACGACGAGGTGGCCTCCGAGTCATATTTGATGTGGTAGCGTTCCTGGCCCAGACCGTCGAGCACGAATGTGGCGGTATCGACGGGGGCGCCTCCCGGCTCGCGGGCGGGGGCGATGCGCTCTTTCACGGTGATGTCGAACCCGGTGCGTGTGACCGCCAGGGCCACCGTGGCGCCCTCTGTAAGCCCCTGCAGGCCATGGCGCGTGATCACCACGGCACCATCGTCGCGGCACAGGAATTCAACCGAGGGGGAAGGCTCCGGGTGCGCAGGGTGCCCGGGGGTGGCGGCGGTTTCTGTGGTTTCTGAATGCCCTGATGACAGCTCGCCGGTCAGGAACACGGTTTCAGCCGGCCCGGTGCCGTGCGGCCTGGCGCACAGCGCCACCACGAACGCCGCGGCCATGAAAAGCACTACACAAAGCTCTATCGAAAGGGTCATAAGCGTGGTCTGAGGGGAAGAAAACATGGGTGCCACCTGTCACCGGTCGGCATGGGGGCCACCTGTCGGGTTATGCCGCGAGCTCGCGGCATCACAGGAACAGCGGCCGCGGGGCGGTGCCCCCGAGCGGCGCCGGCGACGCCACGGAGGGGCCGCTATCACGCCCCGCCAAGTGCGGCCATCATGGCCGAAGAGATGAGCATATAGATGAGCATGCCCACGATATCGTTGGTAATAGAGATGAAGGGGCCGGTGGCCAGGGCGGGGTCGATCTTGAAACGCTCAAGCGTCAGGGGCACGAAGGTGCCGAACACCGAGGCGAACAGCACCACGGCCATCAGGGAGCACGACACGGCAAGCGTGGTGGGGTTCAGCGGGTTCAGTGAGAAACAGTTGTAGATGAACACAATCAGCGAGATAATCAGGCCGTTGAGGAAACCGACGCCCACCTCTTTCAGCAGCTGGCGCCCGGTGTCCTTGAGGTCGAGCGACCCGTTGGCGAGCGACTGCACGATGATTGCCGACGACTGCGTGCCCACGTTGCCGCCCGTGCCGCCGATCATGGGGATGAACAGCGCCATGGCGGGGTTGGTGGCGAAACCGGTCTCGAAATTCCCGAGGATGAGCGAGTTGCCGATACCGCCGAGGATGCCGATCAGCAGCCAGGGCAGACGCGCCTTGGTCTGCTGCCAGAGGGTGTCGTCAGACTCAACATCCTGCGACAGACCTGATGCCAGCTGATAGTCGCGCTCTGACGACTCGCGCACGCGATCCATCACGTCGTCGACGGTGATATGTCCCACCAGGCGCCCGATCGAGTCGATGACGGGCATGGCCACAAGGTCATATTTCTCGAAGTCGATGGCCACCTCGTCGAGCGGCGTGTCGGTCTTGACGGCCACGGGGTCGGTCTCCATCACGTTCTTGATCTTCGACACCGAGGGGTGTGTGATCAGTTTCTTCAGGGGGAGGGTGCCGCGCAGGCGGTCGTCGTTGTCGACGACATAGACGTAGTAGACCTCGTCCATATCCTCGGCCTGCATCCTGAGCTGCTTGATGCACTCGGGCATCGACCAGTTCTCGTTGACGACAAGCATCTCGGTACCCATCAGACCGCCGGCGGTGTCCTCGTCATATTTCAGCAGGTCGATGATGTCGCCGGCCTGCTCCACGTCGTCGATGTGCGAGAGCACCTCGTCGCGATCCTCCTCGTCAAGGTCCTGGATAAGGTCTACGGCGTCGTCGGTGTCGAGGTGGTCGATGTACTGGCGGGCGATGTCCTCAGGCTCCATGTCATGGAGCAGTTTCTTTCGGTCATCCTCGTCAAGCTCCATAATCACGTCGGCGGCCTTGTCGCCGTCGAGGAACCTGTAAAGGTACTCGGCCTCGTCGAGGTCAAGATCCTGATACAGCTCGGCGATGTCGGCGGGGTGCAGTTCGTCGAGCAGCTTGCGCGCGGCGGCCTCGTCGCGCGTCTCGATTATGTGGCGCACCCTTTCCAGGTAGTGCTCGTCAAAATCTTTCATCGCGACTGTGAGATGAGGTTGGTGAGTTCAATGAACTGGGCCACGGTGAGCTGTTCGGGACGCAGGGCCATCAGGGGGGATTCGGGCACGGGCGCTCCGGCGGGGAGGAGCCCCTTCACGGAGTTGCGGATTGTCTTGCGGCGCTGGCCGAAGGTGGCTTTCACCACCGCCTTGAACAGACGCTCGTCGCACCCCAGGTCGGTGACCCCGTTGCGGCGCATGCGCACCACGCCCGACTTCACCTTTGGCGGGGGCACGAACACCCCCTCCGAGACGGTGAACAGATATTCCACGTCGTACCACGCCTGCAGCAGCACCGAGAGGATGCCGCGCGCCTTTGTGCCCGGAGGGGCGGCAAGCCGCTCGGCCACCTCGCGCTGCAGCATGCCTGAACAGCACACGCACCGGTCGCGGAAATCGAGGATATGGAAGAATATCTGCGACGAGATGTTGTAGGGATAGTTGCCGATCACGCAGAAGTCGCGCCCGGGGAAAAGGGCGGCCAGGTCGAGGGTGAGGAAATCCTTCTCGACGATGCGGCCGTCGAGCGCCGGCATCTCGCGGCGCAGGTAATCTACCGACTCGTCGTCGATCTCAACGACGGTGACGTCATGGCCGGCCTCGATGAGCCAGCGCGTCAGCGCCCCCATGCCGGGGCCTACCTCGACAACAGGGTATCCCTTGAAGTCATCGAGGGTGGCGGCGATGCGCCGCGCCACAGACTCGTCGGCCAGAAAATGCTGGCCGAGCGCTTTTTTGGGTCTGACTGCCGGTTTCATAGTTCTGGGGGCTTGGGAATTATAGGGTCTTTAAAGCAGCGCCGGGGGTCAGCGGCGGTTTTTCTTCTGCTGTTCCTTGAGCATGGCCT
>USKE01000191.1 GCA_900555165.1 uncultured Porphyromonadaceae bacterium
GGAGCCGTGCTGGACGCCTTCGGCGGGGCGCAGGAGGCATGGGAGGCCCGGGACACCGATGCCTTCGCCGCCGCTGCCGGACCTGCCGCCGTCCAGCGCGCCTGCCTGCCGGATAACACACCCGAGCACTACCGGGCCTTTGCGCGGCGGGGCGCGGCCCGGCCCCGGAACAGGCCCGGCTGCTGATGCAGGGGCTGTTCACCCCCATTACCAACGTGAACTTTGACCCCGCCGCCGTGGACGCGCTGACCCGCCGGGTGCACGACGCCAGCCCCGGCACCGGCCCGGACTACGACATGCAGGCCCTCTGGCGGGAACCGGACGCCGACCGGCGCAGCCTGAAATGCTTTGTGCTGTTCAGCCTGCGGGGCATGGCCGCCTACAACTACCACGCCCGGGTGCTGGGCCGCATGTTTGACGGCATCGAGTACCGCGGCTACGGTCAGCAGATCGTGGAGGACCTGGCCCACTACGCCGGGGTGCCGGTGTGGAACCCCTCCCCCTGCAGTGAATAGAAAATCTCGTTAACCTTCATGTGGCGGCACGGGTGATGGGTTCAGAAAATACCGTCGGCATCCGGGGCGTCATCCTTGCAGTAGGCGGCGATGTTCCCCTCCGATTCCTGCACGGTGGCCTTGTAGCACTCGGGAATCTGGTCGGCCACCCAGCGCGCGATATTCTCGGCGGTGGGGTTGAACGGCAGCAGCTCGTTGAAGTTGCCGTGATCGAGATAGCCGTGGATGCGGTCTTTCACATGCTTGAAGTCAATCACCATGCCGTCGGCGTTGAGCCGCTGCGCACGGCAGTAAACGGTCACCACCCAGTTGTGCCCGTGCATGTTCTCGCATTTGCTCTCGTATGACAGATTGAGCCGGTGGCACCCGGCAATCTCCATACGTTTCTTCACATAATACATATTCGCTCTAAATCTGCCTGCAAAATTACGAAACATTCGCGGTTCCCCGGCAATCCCCGCCCACAAATCGTCAGCCGCCGGGGTGAGGACGAGGTTACTTATGACCGAACTGGTGAAAGAACTGATTACGCGCACACAGAAAAAATCTCAATATTTCACATAAATGTGAAATAAATGCTGTATCTTTGTGTTGTAATTTAAAGGAGTATAGTTATGAGCGAAGTAGAACTGGTTTTAGTCAACGACACAGACAAGTGTACCATCTACACTATTCAGTTCTCGGAAGAATCCGAGAGCGAATACGAGCGGTTTTATTCCAAATTCATTGAAGACGCTCAAATGAATCAAGACTTGTTACGCATTGTGCAGCTTTTAGATAAGATTGCCGATGAAGGAGCGTTGGAACGTTTCTTCCGTCCCGAGGGCAAAATGCGTGATTCTGTGGTAGCCCTTCCTGTGCTTCGCTCAAAACTCCGTCTGTACTGTCTGCGTCTATCCGACAGGATTCTTATTCTCGGTAACGGTGGCGTCAAAAATTCGCGGACATACGAGGAAGATGATTCGTTGCGTGGATATGTCCTGACGTTACAGAAATTTGAAGAACTGTTGAAAGAGGGCCAACGCGACGGAACAGTAACCATAACATCCAAGACTATCGAAACCGACAAAAAATTTAAGCTATGAAGGATATTAGAAACAGATACCGGGAAATGGTCGGTCAGGTGCCACCTCAAATCAAGGAAGAGATAAACCTGTCTTTCGCAATATCCAATAAAATCGACGCCCTTATGCGGGAGCGCGGACTTTCAAAGAAGCAGTTTGCCGACCAGATAGGAAAACGTCCGAGCGAGATAACCCGATGGCTGAGCGGACAGCATAATTTCACTGTCTCCACGCTTGCCATGCTGTCGGCATTTTTCGGCAAATCCGTAATCTCCGTCTGAGTCATGGCCAACTAATCTATGTCATCGGCCACAGCAAGAGTTATGAGTTCGTTGGCTTTTGACCGGGTTCAGCGCTATCGCCGCAACTCTGTTCCCGAACTTTACGGGGGGATGGGTTGTAATAGATATATGACTGGTACGGTCAGACGGGGCGGGTGACGCCCCGGGAACCATAAAACGATATGTTTATGAAAGCCAAGGTATTGATGACAATAGTGGCGGCGGGTGCGATGGCGCTGACATCGTGCGTGTCGAGCAAGCGGTTCAACCGGCTCAACGACGAGCATGTGGCCCTGCAGAAGGAGTACGACGCCACGACGGCGGCGCTGAACAAGGCGCGCTCAGACAACCAGAGCCTCGACGCCCTGCTGGCCCAGGCCCGCAAGAACAACGACGAGCTGAAACAGGCTTACGCCGCGGCCATGGCGTCGCTCGACAAGAGTCTGCAGAACTCCAACCAGGGGAATGTGAATATCTCGAAACTTGTCGACGAGATCAACGCCTCGAACCGCTACATCAAGGAGCTGGTGGCCGCCAAGTCGCGCAGCGACTCGCTGAACATGGTACTCACCACGAACCTTACACGCTCGCTCAGCGGTGACGAACTGCGCGACGTGAACGTGAAGGTACTCAAGGGGGTGGTATATATCTCGCTGGCCGACAACATGCTGTTCAAGTCGGGCTCGTATCAGATTAGTCCGCGCGCCATGGATATCCTAAGCAAGATTGCCAAGATTATCAAGGATTACCGCGACTATGACGTGCTTGTGGAGGGTAACACCGACAACGTGCCCATCTCGCGTCCCAACATCCGCAACAACTGGGATCTGAGCGCTCTGCGCGCATCGTCGGTCGTGCAGGTTCTGCAGGATGATTTCGGTGTCGACCCATCGCGTCTCACTGCCGGAGGCCGCGGCGAATACAACCCCATCGCCGGCAACGACACCGCCGAGGGGCGCCAGCTCAACCGCCGCACGCAGATCATAATCACGCCGAATCTTGACCAGTTCCTCGACCTTATCGACAAGGCGCCGGACGATACCGGCAGTGCCGCCGCCACGGTGAAATGACCCCCTGCGGCGTTTCTGCGGGCTATACATCCACTAACTAAATACGTCTGCCTGATACGGCCAATTGCGTGTCAGGCAGACTGTTATTATTTTCTGACATCTACTTTTGCGGCTTACAGGGTTGATTTCACCACTTTTTAATGGTAAATTTGTATAATACATTCCTGCGAAGATTATTATTTAATACCATATACTCAGCTATGCGTCATACCAATCTTAAAATCACAGCACTGCTCATGGCCTTGTCATGTCTTTTCGGCAGTCAGGCGCTCCGGGCGGCCAATCCTGTGGCTGACCCCGATGCCGTGGTGACCTGCGGCAACGCACGTTTCACCGTACTCACCCCCCAGATGGTCCGTGTCGAATACAGCGACAGCGCCCGTTTCGAGGATCGCGCCACATTCGCCATTCAGAACCGCCGCCCCGGCGATGTACCGCGTTTCACCACCACCGACGACGGCACGTGGCTCACAATTGCCACCGACAGCCTGACACTGCGCTACCGCAAGGGCTCGGACCCGATGACCACGCCCCCCTCGGCCGACAACCTCACCATCACCATGACGCTTGGCGGCGAGCCTGTCGAGTGGTATCCCGGCAAGCCCGACCCGCTGAACCTCAAGGGCACATGCCGCACCCTCGACGGCAGTAACGGCGACAACAAGCGCGCCGAAATGGAAAACGGCGTGATTTCGCGCTCGGGCTGGGCGGTGATCGATGACTCGTGGAACAGTACGCGCCCCGACGGCAGCCGGTCGTTTGCTCTTGAGCCAAACGATGAGGTAGGTTTTGAATGGTGGAGCGAGCGGAAAGACCCGCAGGCCCTCGACATATATTTCATGGGATACGGCACGGATTACAAAAAGGCGCTGGCCGATTTCACCAAAATCGCAGGGAAAATTCCCCTCCCTCCGGCCTATGTGTTCGGCTACTGGTACAGCCGCTATGCATCATATTCCGACGAGGATTACCGCCGGATTATGGCCGAGCTGAAAGGAAACGACATCCCAACAGACGTGCTGATTCTCGACATGGACTGGCACTGGAACGGCGACAAGGGCTGCGATTCGGAAGGACGCGGAGGCTGGACCGGATGGTCGTGGAATACAAACCTCCTTCCCAACCCTCAGAAGCTGCTGGACGACATTCACGCCAACAATCTCCGGGTGTCGCTCAACCTCCATCCTGCCGATGGCGTGAACAGCGTGGAGTCACCCCGCTATTATAATGCCATGAAATCGGAACTCAACGGCAAATACGACACAGACGGCAACATAGCCTGGAGCATCGACTATCCGGACTTCACAAAATCGTTTTTCAGGAACATCATACGCGAGCATGAGCAGGAAGGTGTTGATTTCTGGTGGCTCGACTGGCAGCAGAACTACACAAAACCAGCCACCCCCGGGGTTCCGGGTC
>USKE01000192.1 GCA_900555165.1 uncultured Porphyromonadaceae bacterium
GCCCACGGTGGCTCTTGACCCGTTCAAGAACAAATGAAATCCATGAAAACATACCGCATCATTCCGGTCATGGCCCTTGCGGGGGCCATGACCTTTCAGGCAAATGCCGCCCGTGTCGTGACTACTCTTAACGACGGCTGGGAGTTTACAAAAGGGCGCCCCGACGCCTCTACGAAATGGCAGCGCGTGCGCGTGCCGCATGACTGGGCCATCTACGGGCCGTTCGACCGTGCCAACGACCTGCAGACAGTCGCCGTGGAACAGAACGGCGAGACGGAAGAGACCGTGAAGCCCGGCCGCACCGGCGGCCTGCCGTTTATCGGCAAAGGCACCTACCGCACGGTGTTCGAGGTGCCCGATACCGCCGGCCGCAGCATCACGCTGGTGTTTGACGGCGCCATGAGCAACGCCCGCGTTCTCGTGAACGGCCGCGAGGTGGCGCAGTGGCCCTACGGCTACAACTCGTTCCATGCCGATGTGACGGAGGCGGTGCGTCCGGGCGCCAACGACATGGTTGTCGAACTCGAGAACTTCGAGCGCGCCTCGCGCTGGTATCCCGGTGCCGGACTCTACCGTAACGTCCATGTAGTGAACACCGACCGGGTGCACATTCCCGTATGGGGCACATACATAACCACACCCGATGTCTCGGCCGACAATGCCTCGGTTCGCCTTGAGATGGAGATTGAGGGTGTGCCAGCAGGCAAGACCATCGAGGTCGTGACCGATATCGTGGATCCGGCCGGAAAGACCGTGGCCACCAACCGCGCGCCATACGTGGCTCACGGGCAGCGCCATTTCCAGAACTTCCTGGTGTCGTCGCCCAGTCTGTGGAGCCCGGAGACCCGGGCCCTCTATACAGCAGAGACGCGTCTGATTGTCGACGGTAACGAGACCGACGCCTATACCACCCGTTTCGGCATCCGCAAGCTCGAGTATATCCCCGAGCGTGGTTTCTTCCTCAACGGCAAGCCTGTCAAATTCAAGGGTGTCTGCAACCATCACGACCTCGGCCCTCTCGGAGCGGCCGTGAACCGTGCGGCGCTGCGCCATCAGGTCGCGCTGATGAAAGATATGGGTGCCAACGCCATACGCACGTCGCACAACATGCCGGCGCCCGAGCTTGTGGAGCTGTGCGACGAGATGGGCATGATGCTCATGGTCGAGCCGTTCGACGACTGGGGTTTCCGCCCCAAATCGCCCAACGGATACGGCGCGTATTTCAAGGAGTGGGCAGGCCGCGACATCGCCAACATGGTAAAGCATTACCGCAACAACCCCTCGGTGGTGATGTGGTCTATCGGCAACGAGGTTCCCAGCCAGTGGGGGCCTGACGGTGTGGCCGAGCTCGTCATGCTCCAGAATATGGTGAAGGCTCTCGACACCACACGCCCCGTGACCTGCGGCATGGATCAGATCGGTGCCGTGCTCGACAACGGCTTTGCCGCCGCCCTCGATATCCCCGGTTTCAACTACAAGCCGCAGTTCTACGAGAAAGCTTACGGCATGTTGCCGCAGCGTCTCATCCTTGGCTCGGAGACTGCCTCGACCGTCTCGTCGCGCGGTGTATATCATACGCCCGTCACATGGAAAGAGCATAATTGCGTGATACACCCTGACAACCAGTCGTCGGGCTACGACAACGAAAGCTGCAACTGGTCGAACACTCCCGACATCGACTTCTATATGGATGAACAGCCGTGGGTACTGGGGCAGTTCGTCTGGACCGGATTCGATTATCTCGGCGAGCCGTCGCCCTACGACACCGATGCGTGGCCCAGTCACAGCTCGGTGTTCGGCATCGTCGACCTGGCGTCGCTCCCCAAAGACCGTTTCTATCTATACCGTTCGCAGTGGAACACGGCCGCCCCCACGCTCCATGTGCTGCCGCACTGGAACTGGAAAGGGCGCGAAGGTGAGGTGATACCTGTATTCGTGTATACCTCGTATCCGAAAGCCGAGCTGTTCATCAACGGCCGCAGCCAGGGCATGCGCGAGAAAAACGACTCGACACTGCAGACACGCTACCGCCTGATGTGGAACGAGACCGTTTACGAACCGGGTGAAGTGAAGGTCGTGGCCTACGACGCCGACGGCAACAAGGCCGCTGAGAAAACCGTGCGCACCGCCGGCAAGCCTCACCATCTGGTTCTTTCCGCCAACCGCGACGCCATAGCCGCCGACGGCGATGACCTGGCATACATCACCGTGCAGGTGGCCGACCGCGATGGCAACATAGTGCCCACCGACAGCCGCCGGGTGAAATTCGCCGTCCAGGGCGCCGGTTCGTTCGAGGCCACCGCCAACGGAGACCCCACCTGCGTGCTGCCTTTCCAGAATGCCGAGATGGATCTGTTCAGCGGAGCCGCTACTGCTATCGTGCGAAGCGGCGACATGCCGGGCGACCTCGTGTTCACCGCGTCGGCCCCCGGTGTGAAACCCGCCACCGCGGTCATCAAGGTAAAATGACCGTTCGGAATAAGACATTTTTCAATTTACTGCGTTTCCAAGGTAATCCAAGGTAATCAGATTGCCCGAGAGAGTCTGTTTACGTTTTCAGGTGATTTCCGTTATTCCTGACGGGGCAAAATCGGTCAAAAATGGGTGTAAAATCATTCAATGACCGATTTTGACCGAAAAATGACCTTAAAACGTAGGCAGACTCTTGGTTTTTTAATGTAATTTTGAGGTGCGGCAGGCGTATTGCGCCCTCCGGGTTCTTGCCTGCCTGCCAAATCTGATCTTACCAACATACACAATACGATGAAAGATAAAATCCTGCAAGAGTTCAAAAAGCGTTTTTCAACCGAGCCGGCTTTCTACGCCTCGGCCGGACGTATCAACCTTATCGGCGAACATACCGACTATAACGGCGGTTTCGTATTCCCCGGTGCCATCGACAAAGTGATCATGGCCGCCATCGCCGCCAACGATACCGACAAGGTGCGCGTCTACTCGATCGACATCGACGACTACGCCGAATTCGGCCTCAACGAGGAGGACGCTCCCGCTCAGTCATGGGCACGCTATATATTCGGTGTGTGCCGCGAGATCATCAAGCGCGGCGGCACTGTCAAGGGTTTTGACGCTGTCTTCGCCGGCAACGTGCCTCTGGGCGCAGGTCTGAGCTCGTCGGCCGCCCTCGAGAGCTGTTTTGCTTTCGCCCTTAACGACATGTTCAACGACAACTCTATCGACAAGTTCGAGCTGGCACGCATCGGTCAGTCTACCGAGCACAACTACTGCGGCGTGAACTGCGGCATCATGGATCAGTTCGCATCCGTGATGGGGCAGGAGGGCAAGCTGATGCGCCTCGACTGCCGCTCGATGGAGTTTGAATACTATCCTTTCAAGCCCGAAGGCTATGAGCTGGTACTTCTTGATTCGGTAGTGAAACACGAGCTGGCCGACTCGCCCTACAACAAGCGGCGCCAGTCATGCGAGCGCGTGGCAAAACGCCTGGGTCTGGAGACCCTGCGCGACGCCACCATGGAGATGCTCGACGCTGTGAAGACCGACATCACTGCCGAGGACTATTTCCGCGCCAAATTCGTCATCGAGGAGAAAGACCGTGTGCTCGCCGTCTGCGACGCCCTCAATGCCGGCGATTACGAGACCGTGGGCCGCAAGATGTACGAGACGCACCGCGGCCTCTCGAAAGACTATGAGGTGAGCTGCGAGGAACTCGACTTCCTCAACGACATCGCCAAAGAGTGCGGCGTAACCGGCTCGCGCATCATGGGCGGCGGTTTCGGCGGCTGCACCATCAACCTGGTGAAGAACGAACTTGCCGACAAGTTCATCGAGACTGCCAAAAAGCGTTTCGCCGAGAAATACGGCCATGAGCCCAAGGTCTATCCCGTAATCATCAGCGACGGCGCCCGCAAGGTGGCCGACAAGGAGGCGTGACCATGGAGAGCCGCAAGACAGTGCTTGTATCCGGCGGTGCCGGATACATCGGCACCCACACCGCAGTCGAACTCATCAACGCCGGTTATGACGTGGTGATCATCGACAATCTCTCGAACTCCGAGAAAGAGGCTGTGGAGGGTGTGCGCCGCATCACCGGCCGCGACGTGGTGTTCGAGATTGTCGACACCTGCGACAAGAACGCCCTGCGCCGCGTGTTCGAGACGTACCCCTTCGACACCGTGATCCATTTCGCCGCCTACAAGGCTGTGGGCGAGTCGATGGCCGAGCCGCTGAAGTATTATCAGAACAACCTTGTCTCCTTCATGAACATCGTGGAGATGATGAAGGAGTTCAACCGTCCCAACATTCTGTTCTCGTCGTCGGCTACGGTATATGGCGAGGCCGAGCATCTGCCCG
>USKE01000193.1 GCA_900555165.1 uncultured Porphyromonadaceae bacterium
CCGCCAATGCCGGTGAGAGTACCGGCGATGCAGATGCCGACTCGCTGGGCGTGAGCCTAAAAGAGGTCAGCATAGTAGCCAACCGTGCCACGGCAAAGACCCCTGTGGCCTTCACGAACGTGCGTCGTGACCAGTTGCTGGCGTCGAACGACGGCCGCGACATCACCTACCTGCTTGAATCGACACCTTCGGTGATAACTACTTCCGATGCCGGATCGGGAATCGGTTACACCTCGATGCGCGTGCGCGGTACCGACGGATCGCGCATCAACGTCACCGCCAACGGCATCCCCATCAACAACTCCGAGAGCCATAATGTGTATTGGGTGAACATGCCCGACCTGGCATCGTCGCTCCGCGATGTGCAGATACAGCGTGGCGCCGGTACATCCACCAACGGCGCCGGCGCTTTCGGCGCGAGCGTGAATATGGTCACCGAGGCCCCCTCGGTAAAGCCTTATGCCGAACTTTCGGGCGCATACGGCATGTACAACACCAACCGCGAGACCCTGCGCGTGGGCTCGGGACTTATCGGCGGTCACTGGAGCTTTGACGCCCGTATATCGCATCTCGGCTCGGACGGCTACATAGAGCGTGCTTCGTCGGAACTGTGGAGCTATTTCGGCCAGGCAGCGTGGCGCGGCGGGTCGACCGACATCCGTCTGCTCGCGTTCGGCGGCAAGGAGAAAACCTATATGGCCTGGGATTATGCCTCGAAAGAGGATATGGAGAAATACGGCCGCCGTTACAACCCATGCGGCGAATACACCGACTCGGAGGGGAACCGCGCCTACTATCCCAACCAGTTCGACAATTACATACAGCATCATTTCCAGCTGCTGCTGGCACAGCGTCTGGGTGACTACTGGCGCCTGAACGTGGGTCTGCACTATACGAAAGATGACGGCTATTACGACCAGTACAAGACGCGCCGCACCCTTATCGAGTATGGCCTGCAGCCCTTTGTCGCAGACGGCGAGGAGGTCGAGAAATCTGACCTCGTGCGGCTGAAATACAACGACAACCATTTCGGTGGCGCAACGTTCACCCTCAACTATGAGCGCGGACGCTGGGACGTGACCATCGGCGGCGCCGCCAACTGGTTTGACGGAAACCACTTCGGCCAAGTGGCCTGGGTACGCAATTATCTCGGGAAAATCGACCCGCTGCAGCGTTACTACGACAACAAGGGGAAGAAATCTGACGCCAACATCTATGCCCGCGCCAACTATGACATCACCACAGGTCTGACCGCTTTCGCCGACCTGCAGTACCGTCACATCCATTATACGATCGATGGTGTTTCAGACAACTTCGACTACAACACAATGGCGATGGCGCAGCTCGACGTTGACCGCCGCTGGGACTTCTTCAACCCCAAGGTGGGCCTGAACTACACCACCGGCGCCCACCGTGTGTTCGCATCGTGGAGCGTGGCCCACAAAGAGCCCGTGCGCGACAATTTCACCGACGGCGACCCGAACCACCGTCCCGAGGCTGAGCGCCTGTTTGACTATGAGCTGGGCTACGATTTCAACTCGCGGCTCTTCTCGGCCGGTGTGAACCTTTATTACATGGACTACAAAGACCAGCTGGTCACCACCGGTCAGCTGTCTGACACGGGCAACGCCCTCAGCGTGAATGTTCCCGATTCGTACCGCATGGGCATCGAGATGCAGGCTGCCCTGCGCCCCGTTCACTGGTTCGAGTGGAAAATCAACGCCACGCTGTCGCGCAACCGCATAAAGAATTTCGTGGAGTACATCTACGAGGACGAGTGGACCAACCCTATCTCGATAGACTGCGGCGACACCCCCATAGCGTTCTCGCCCGGTTTTATCCTCGGTAACTCGTTCGATTTCAAGTGGCGCGGTTTCACGGCCCAGCTCCAGAGCAAGTATGTGGGCAAGCAGTACATGAACAACGCGCGCTCTGAGGAGACCGTCATCGACCCCTATTTCGTCACAGACCTCCATCTGGGCTATACGTTCGCCAAAATCGCCGGCATGAAGAGCCTGCATGTGGGCTTTTCGGTCTACAACCTCTTCAACGAGAAATATTTCAACAACGGTTACTGCGGCGCCGGATATTATGTCGACGACAACGGCGACAAGGTGATTTACCGCTATGCCGGTTATGCCGCACAGGCCCCGACACATGTGTCGGCCAATGTGACACTCTCTTTCTGACACCGCGATGGATCTGGCACTCGAAATAATCGGTTTCACCATAGGTATAGTCTACCTCTGGTGGGAATACAATGCCGACACAAAGGTATGGCTGGCCTCGATGGTGATGCCGCTGATCTCGATGTGGCTTTATTTCTCGAAGGGGCTCTATGCCGACTTCGCCATAAACATCTATTATTTCCTGATTGCGATCTACGGCCTGATTTCCTGGACCCGCGGACGCGGAAAGAGTGCCGGCAAAGGCGACGGCCATAAAACGCTCCCTATCACGCACACCCCCCTGTGGGGGTGGTGCGTGGTGGGGGTGGCCTCGGCCATCCTCTGGTGGGGAATACGGTGGGTGCTGGTGACGTTCACCGATTCCACCGTGCCTGTGGCCGATGCCTTTACCACGGCGCTCTCAATAACCGGCATGTGGATGATGGCCCGCAAGTTTGCCGAGCAGTGGCTTATCTGGGTGGTGGTTGACATCGTGTGCGTGTGGCTCTACATCTACAAGGGGCTGGTGTTCTATCCCGTGCTCTATGCCGTGTACACCGTGATTGCCGTCTTCGGCTACCGTAAATGGCTGAGGCTTATGAAGACGCAGTGAACCAATCATGGTTAAAAATCATTTACAATATATATAAATTGTTTAGTATTGTAAATGAAATGAAACCAGGATTCAAGTCACTGCTGACAGCCTTGGCGCTGCCGGTAAGCTTTGCAGTTGTAGCGCAGGATTCCGCCCCGGCTGACAGTTTTGACGCCGATGACGACATCATATATGAGGTCGGTGCCATCGAGATTGTGAAAACCGACGGTGCCGTGGGCGAGATGCTCAGGAAGGCGCGTCAGATAGAGCCGGGCGACGTCGAGGCTCCGAAATTCGCCATCACAACCAAGAACAAGAAGTTCATGATGTCGATCGGCGGAAACATCACCCCTATCGTGGGCTATGACATAGGCAACAACCTATATTCGCAGGATGACGCCGGCATCAACTTCGTGACCGGCGACATTCCGGTGCCCGCTCTCACGGGGCATAAGGGTGATTTCTTCGTTAACGCCCTGACAAGCTACATCGACATGTCGCTCGTGGCTTTCGGTGGCACCAAGAACCAGCTCACAGGTTACATCAAGCTCGGCACCGACGGCATAAGCAGTGCCATAAAGATGAAACGCGCCTATGTGACATGGCGCGGATTCGGTGCCGGCCTCATGTCCACGCTGATGAAAGACGGTCTGGCCGTACAGCCCCCCACGATTGACCCTCAGGGTCCCGGCGGTGATGTTTCCGGTGGTGCGTATCAGCTGTCGTACACTTCGCCGAGCTACAGCGGATTCAGGTTTGCCCTGGGTCTGGAACTGCCGACGTTCTGTTCGTCCAACGGCGTGTACCGCGGTCACGATTACCGCAGTTATGTCGGACGCCAGGTAGACGCGTCGGTCGATCAGCTTTACCCCGATGTGCCCGTGTGGGTCGAGTATCAGAAATCGGAATCGAATCGCGTGAGGTTCAGCGCTCTGTTGCGTAATTTCGCCTATCAGGACATGGTTTCGCGCCAGCGCCGCAACATCATGGGGTGGGGCACTATGCTTTCAGGCAACTTCTCGTTCTGGAAACCGATGGTGTTCAATTTCCAGGCCGTGTACGGCAAGGGCATAGCCAACTACATACAGGATCTGGCCGGCCGCCCGCTGTCGTTTACCCCGAAGAACGACGAACTCGGCAAGATGGAGGCCAACCCCATGATGGGTCTGGTGTTCGGTGTCAGCTATAACGCCACGAAACGTCTGCAGTTCAATGCCGTGGGGTCTTATACCCGCATCTGGAACGTGGGTAACTATGCCACCATAGACGATGCCGAGGTGGCAGATGCCAACGGCGACAAGGTGATGACCGCAGGCGCGTCGAATTTCCGTTACAGCACATACGTTGCCGTGAACTGTTTCTATAAGTTCACATCGTATCTGCAATGGGGTGTGGAGTATGTCTACGGACGTCGCAACACCTGGAATCTCGGCGGAGCCAACGACTCGCGCATCCAGACGCAGATCTGTTTCAGTTTCTGAACCCGGGAAGAACATATACGACACGAGCCGCGGCAATGCGCCCCCGCCTGATGGTGG
>USKE01000194.1 GCA_900555165.1 uncultured Porphyromonadaceae bacterium
ACCCGGTTATGAAGTAATCGGCGTCCTTTGGACGCCCACATCTGCTAAGTTAATAGCATTGTGTAGCGACCCTACAATAAATACCTGCAATTATGACAGGGGCACTTCTCTAATCCTTATGGTGGAATCAGAAAATCGAGCTGGATATTTCGGTGGTGAAACGCTCGAGGGTCTCTATCCCCATCAGGGAGTTGCCGTGGAGGTCGAGCTCGGGCCCCCAGACGGCAATCGACAGCTGTTCGGGCAGATAGGCTACGATACCGCCGCCGACACCGCTTTTCCCCGGTAATCCCACGCGGAAAGCGAAATCGCCCGATTCGTCATAAAAGCCGCAGGTAAGCATCAGCGCTCCCAGGCGCTTGGCCTGGCTTGCCGTGAGAATGCGTTGGCCGTCGGTAGGGTTTATGCCACGGTTGGCAAGGAACATGAATGCCCGTGCCAGGTCGACACAGTTCATGGAAATGGCGCACTGGTGGCAATACACGTCTATCAGAGCATCGACATCGTTATAGATGTTGCCGAAACTGCGCATGAAGTAGGCGAGCGCCCGGTTGCGGTCGGCGTTTTTCAGCTCAGACTGGGCTACGCGCCGGTCATAGTAAATGTCGTCGTTTCCGCACAGACTCCTCACGAAGTTCAGTATCGCCTCTTTCGGGCGGCTGTAAAGCTCCATCAGGCGGTCGGTCACCACAAGCGCGCCGGCGTTGATGAACGGGTTGCGCGGGATGCCCTTCTCGTATTCGAGCTGCACGAGCGAGTTGAACGGGTTTCCTGACGGCTCGCGCCCCACTGACTGCCATATCTCCTCGCCGATATGACTCATCACCATGGCGAATGTGAACACCTTTGATATACTCTGTATCGAGAAACATGTATGTGCGTCGCCTTTTGTCACGGTGGCTCCGTCAATGGTTTCCAGGGCGATTCCGAACTGCCGTGGATCAACCTCGGCCAGAGCCGGTATATAGTCGGCCACTTTGCCGCGCCCGCGCAGGGGCAGCACTTCATGGTATATGTCGTTGATGACCTTTCTGTAATCCTGGATAGTCATGTGCGATGTGACTGGTTAGCGTGTGGCAAATATAGTCAAACTTCCCCGTATTGTATGCGGCCCACACATAATTATACAACATAAAATCGCGGTCAGGCGTAACACCGGGCCGCGATTTTCATTATGATATTCTGTTATGATTCTCTGTGACTACGATCAGTCGGTCTTGATAACAAGGAAGTTGGATTTCTCCCAGAACTGGCCGGGATTGGTGATCTTCAGGGTCTTCATGCCGTTGGTTCCCTCGACAATCTGATAGGACGATGCGGGCTGGTTGGTCATGACCTTTGCCTTGTGAGAGTAGAGGGGAATGGAAGTCAGCGTGGTTTTGTCGGCTTTGATGAAGGCCGCGGTCTCGACCTGTCCGGGGAGCACTTTCGTCTTGCGCAGGAATCCCGATTCGATAACCTTCTTGGTCTTGAGTTCTTTGTTGGTGCCTACTATATAGTAGCAGGTATTGAGTTCGGCGTTGAGCGAGGCGGCACGTTCCTGGGCGGCGGCGCGTTCGCTTGATACATTGGCCACAGTGTTGTTGAGCGAATCGACAGACGAATTCAGCTGGTCGATGCGCACGTTGGCGGCGGCAAGTTCGTTGCGCAG
Source organism: uncultured Porphyromonadaceae bacterium (assembly GCA_900555165.1). Lineage (GTDB taxonomy): Bacteria > Bacteroidota > Bacteroidia > Bacteroidales > Muribaculaceae > UBA7173. The sequence goes on from USKE01000194.1 coordinate 1,652, forward strand.
TGAGGCGATGGTGCCCTCCTGGTCGGCAATCTGTGCTTTCAGGGTCTCGATGGTGCGCCGCAGCACTTTGTTGTTGGCGCCGGCATCGTTGAGTTTCTTCTCAAGCTCAGCCAGACGTTCGCGGCGCTGCTGCAGATCCTGCTGGATTGCAAGAATGTCGTCGCGTATCTGCTGGCGCTTGTTGACGGCTTCGGGCGATGTTCCGGTTGTAGAGCCGAGAATGTTGCCCATCTGCTTGATCTGAGCCATACCCTCGGCTACGTCGTTCATGAGCATGAGCAGAGAGTCCTGGTTGGCCAGAGCCACGCGCAGAGAGTCTGAGGTGGTGGGAACGCGGGCACCGTCGGCGGTGTCTCCCTCTTTGTTTGAGTTACAGCCGACCGACAGCAGTGTGAGAGCTGTCAGGGCGATAGCGGTAATCTTTTTCATTTTGAATTTGAATTGAAACGTTTATTCTGTTTTTGATTGAGAGAGTCCCGGATCAGAGATCGCGGTATTTGTTCTTGTGGACGCGCGGAGCATCGTCCCGTTTTCCGGATACAACAATAACGATTTCACCGCGCGGATTGTTTTCAGAAAAATGCCGGTGAAGGTCGGCCAGGGTGCCGTTTACTGTTTCGTTGTGAAGTTTTGAGATTTCACGCGACACCGAAGCCTCGCGGTCTGCACCGCACGCTGTCATCAGGTCGGATAGCGTAGACACCAGTCGCAGAGGCGATTCATATAATATGAATGTGCGTTCGTCGGCTGCCAGAAGAGCCAGACGTGTGGCCCGCCCCTTCTTCGGTGGAAGGAAACCTTCGAAACAGAATCTGTCGCAGGGGAGCCCCGAATTCACGAGCGCCGGAACAAAAGCCGTGGGGCCGGGCAGAGTTTCTACCTCTATGTCCGCGCGGCGGCATTCGCGCGACAGCATGAACCCCGGGTCAGAGATGCCCGGAGTGCCCGCATCGGAGACAAGTGCTATGTCTTCGCCTGCACGCAGCCGCTCGATCAGCGGCGCTACGGTCTGGTGTTCGTTGAATTTATGATGTGCGGCCATCGGGGTGGTGATGTCGAAATGTTTCATCAGCGGCGCCGATGTGCGCGTGTCCTCGGCCAGGATGAGACTACAGTGTCTCAGGGTCTCGACGGCTCTTGGCGACATGTCGCCGAGGTTGCCTACGGGGGTGGGGACAATATACAGTTTGCCAGCGTTTATGGTGTCTGCCATAGGAATCAGCCGAAAAATGATGTCACGATGTTAAGAAATTCTTTAGCCGCCTGCCTGCGCGGATCTATGCCGTAGCGGTTGACCATTATGTCGCGCACTTCGAGCGGCGACGTTGCTTGCCCTATCTCGCCGAGAGCCTGGTTCAGCAGGGTATCGCTGTCACGGAAAAGTTCATGTCTGAACAGGTAGAGGTCGTTTATCGAGAACGCCTGGCGCCACAGGGCGATGTCTACAGGGGCATCATCGGTAGCCGGAGTGGCGACCCGCTCGGTTTCTGCCAATGATTCGGACACAGGCTCGGACACAGGCTCGGACACAGGCTCGGATACAGGTTCGGAAACTGTTTCAGTAACAGTTCCCGGCTCGGCCACTATTTCCTCGGGAGAATCGGGCACAGGCACCTCATATCTGACTTCAGGCGCCGGTGCTGTAACGTCAGACTCGTCGGACATGTCTGACCCGTCAGACCCGTCAGACCTCTCCGACGAAACCGGTGCCGGCTCATAGTCGGGTAGGGTGGCCGCCAGTTCGGCAAGCGATATGATGTCGAGCTTTGTCTGTCCGGTCAGTGACGCGCGGCCGAGATCTTTTGTCTCGAGTAACTGTTCGGCTATGCCGGCCGTGAGGGTCAGCATGCGGTCTATCGTTGAGTTCATGACTCCTGAAATATGTTTAAAAGAAAACCGGCGGCCGACCTGACCACGCTCTGGCGTCCGCCCCTGAAACTGTTGACCATGACGACCACGACATGTGTGGGTATGTCGTTGCCGTCCACGCGGTACCCCGCGTAGCACTGCACTCCGTTCACACTGCCGCTTTTCAGCACCAGACGTCCCTCAAGCGGTGTGCCGGGAAGGAACCGCTTGACGGTACCCTCCACGCCGGTTTTCGGGAAGAGTGCCACGTAAGCGGCTCTGTGTGGCGAGGCCGCCATATACTGGAGCACCCGGGCCAGGTCGGCGGGTGTGACGGCATTACTGCGGGTCAGTCCGGAACCGTCGAATATCGCCATGCGGGTCGTGTCGGCTCCGGTAAGGCTTATCAGCCGCCGCTCGCGGGCAATAGCCTCGGCACGCGAATGACCCGGGGCAAGCGCCCTGAGCACCCCTTCGGCATACATGTTGTCAGACCTGACAATCATGCTGCGCAGGATGTCTGCCATGGGCGGAGAATTGCGTGTATACAGAACCCGGCATTCTGATCTCAGAGGCATGTCTTCATCTTCTGTCTCTATTCTTTTAGAAGTCAGACGTTCCGTCAGGTCATCGAAGAATCTTCCGGGGGGATCCGGCAAAGCCCGGTCTGGCTTGACCGTATTGTCGCGATAGTTTATGGCGTAATGTCCGGCGCCGTAATACCAGCGGCGGGCATCGTCGGGCCCCTCTTCTACAAGGGCGGCCATGC
>USKE01000195.1 GCA_900555165.1 uncultured Porphyromonadaceae bacterium
TTCCCGGCATTTCGTGTGCCAGACGCCTTGCCCGACCCCCCCGCCGTAAACGCGGCCCTGAACCGACCGGTACCCCGGTTCGTGCCAATCCCCAGTCCGGGCCGGTGACAGGGATGCTTTTTTGAACGGACGCTCAAATATATTCACCATCGTGACAAATACATATCGGAGTGCGCATGCTAAATTTGCAAAGCAGAACAATCAATCATGTCACGATGAAAAGAATACCTACAATCCTTTCGGCGATAGCACTCTCGGCTATCGCCGTCAACGCCCAGATTCTGCGCACCACGTGCGAGCAGGGCGAAATCGAAGGCGAGCCGCACAACGGCTATGCGCTTTACAAGGCCATTCCCTACGCCGAAGCGCCGGTGGGCCGGCTGCGCTGGCACTCACCGGTCAAGAAATCACCCTGGCAAGGTGTCTATAAGGCCGGCAACTGGGGTGACCGTCCCATGCAGACCAACGACCCCAACCAGAGCGGCAACAGCCTGCCCATGAGCGAAGACTGCCTGTATCTGAGCGTATCCACCCCGGCCAAAGACAGCTCCGAGCGGCTGCCGGTGTTCGTCAACATACATGGCGTCGGTTTCTTCACCGGCTCGTACAGCGGCACGCAAGACAGTTTCGTAAAAGAGGGCATAGTCTATTGCAGCATCGGCTACCGTCTGGGGGCGTTCGGGTTCATGGCCCATCCCGAGGCCGCGAAAGAATCAGACCGCGGCATCGCCGGCAACTACGGCCTGATGGATCAGATCATGGCTCTGCAGTGGATTCACGACAACATAGCCCGTTTCGGCGGCGACCCCGACCGGATCACCATCTGCGGCGAGTCGGCCGGCGGAATCTCGGTGAGCGTGCTCTGCGCATCGCCGCTGTGCAAAGGACTCTTCAGGCGTGCCATCTGTGAAAGCGGCGGCAACTTCCTGCCTGTGCGCACAGGCCCTAATACCGTGTGCGGATCAGCCCAGGACATGGCATACGCCCAGAGTCTCGGCCTTGAGTTCCAGAAAGCCCTCGGATGCAAAAACCTCAGCCAGATGCGCAAGCTCACCGCCGAAGAGATCCAGGCCAAGACCGCCTACAACACCTACTGGCCGGTGGTCGACGGCTATGTGATCACCGGCGACACCTACGAGGCCTATCAGAAGGGCGACTACAACGACGTCGACCTCATCGTGGGCTACAACTCAGACGAGGGAAGCCTGTTCGTGCACGGCATGGGCATGGACGCCTACCGCGACATGGCCCGGACCAACTTCCCTGCCGACACCGAAGGTTTTGCCCGCGCATTCCCCGCATCGAACGACCCCGAGGCGCTCCAGGCGCTGCGCGATGTGTTCCGCGACGTCGCGTTCGGCTGGCCCTCATGGGCATGGGCCACGCTGCAGACACGCACCGGGGGGCGCCCCGTCTATTTCTACTATTTCGACCAGCTGTCTGAAAACACCATCATGCGCGGCACACGCGGTGCGACCCATGTGGCCGAGATGCCTTTCATCTACGGTTTCAACTTCGGCGGCAGCATGAGCCAGGTCGACACACACATGTCGCAGATCATGGAGCGCTACTGGATCAACTTCGTGAAAACCGGCAACCCCAACTCGACAGCCCTGCCCTACTGGACGGAATTCAGGCCCGACACACCCTCGGTGATGTATATGAAAGAGGGATTCTTCCTTTCGACTGTGCCCAACCGCCCCCAGATGGATTTTCTTGAAAGCTACTTCAGCAGAATGCGCCGGTAAACCGAATACGGCGGAACTGCATACAGAAAGCGTTGTGTCAGCGTGCGAAAAGCCGACACAACGCTTTTTTCGGCATGTTGCCGGGCATCAGGCCTCGAACGCGCTGGGGCTGGTGCCGAACTGTTTCTTGAAACTGCGCGAGAAATGACTCAGCGACGAGAAACCTGTCATGTCAGAGATCTCAGACAGCGTGAACTTGCGTTCCCTGATCAGCTCAGCGGCACGGTTCAGCTTGTATATCTTGAAGAAGACCGACGGCGGCTGGCCCGTCAGGCCCTTCACCTTGTAATAGAACTTGGTGCGCGACATTCCCATGAGCCGGGCTATCTCGTTGACATCGATCTCCGAGTTCGACAGTTCCTTCTCCATCAGGCCGTAAAGGTCGTTGAGGAACACGCTGTCCTGCGGCGAGAGCACATCCTTGTCGACATCATCGACGGTGGTGTTGGCCGTGATCATGCGGCGCGCACGCTCGCGGTTGCGCAACAGCGAGCCTATCTGCGACATCAGCACCGACGGCTCAAAGGGTTTGGTGACATAGGCATCGGCCTCGGCCTCAAGCCCCTCCACCTGGTTCTCGGGCGTTGCCCTCGCCGTGAGCAGAATCACCGGTATGTGGCAGAAACGCAGATCGTGCTTGATAGTGCGGCACAGCTGGCAACCGTCCATCCCCGGCATCACCACATCACTGATAATCAGCGCGGGCGTACATTCACCGAGCCACTCAAGGGCGCTGGCCGCATCGAAACGGGTCACCACCCTGTAGGCGGGCTGCAGCAGCGAGCGCATGTATCCGGCCACCTGTATGTCGTCGTCGACCACGAGCACCAGCGGCCTCGAATCGGCATCATCGGCTTCGTCGGCATCGTCACCGGGCCCGACGGCGTCATCGCCGGCATCAGCCCTGGGCTCGTTGCCGAGCGGATAGGCCTCAGGCTGGCTGGGGGTGCTCTTGTGCACGTCGGCGGCATAGGCTCCGGCGTCGGCCGGAATGGTCAGCACGAACTCTGCTCCCTCGAAATCCTGACTGTCGACCGCACAGAGCGTGCCGTGATGCAGTTTCGCCAGCGCGCGGGCATAGTACAGCCCTATTCCGGTGCCGCAGTTGTAGCTGCCGCCCTGCGTCGTGCCGTCGAGCTGGAAATAGCGCTCGAATATCTTCTCAAGCTTGTCGGCGGGAATCCGTGTGCCTGTGTTGCGCACGTAGATCTTCAGCCATGTCGAGCCGACGGGGCCGTCGACGGTGTCGAGGCCGACGGCAATCGCCCCTCCGCGCGGCGTGAATTTCAGCGCGTTCGACAGCAGGTTGCTGTAGATCTTGGTGATCTTGTCGGCATCGGCGGTGGTGACGCAGCTTTCCTCAAGCCCGCTGGCGGTGAAAGCTATCTCCTTTCCCGCGGCATGGTTGGCGAAAGTTTCGGTGATCTGGCGCAGCAGTGCCGCCACATCGATGCGCTCGACCTCAAGCGGCAGCGTGTCGTTCTCGATCTTGTTGAAATCGAGCAGCTGGTTCACCAGATTCAGCATGCGGTTCACGTTCGTGTCGGCGATGGCGAGCAGACGCCTGTCGGCGGCCGAAAGCCCGGCTGCGCCCTCAAGCTGCCTGATCGGGCCCGAAATCATTGTGAGCGGCGTGCGGAACTCGTGCGATATGTTGGCGAAAAACCGCATGTTCATGTCGTTTATATGGCGTTCGCGCTCCTTCTCGCGGCGCGCCTTGCGCACGGCCTGCCGCTCGGCGTGGATTTTCATCCATGTCATCACAAGCACGCCCGCGATTGCCGCCACGAACAGCAGGTAGACGCATATCGCCCACCACGAGACCCACCAGGGCGAGGCCACCGTTACCTTCAGGCTTATGTCTGAGCTGTTGTCGCCCACGATGCCCACGCGAAACACGTAGCTGCCTGCCGGGACGTTGGCGTAATACGCCTCGTGCGAGCCCGAGGCCTCGACCCACCCTTTGTCGATGCCCTCAAGCATGTAGCGGTATGTCACACGGGGGTTCTCGCAGTAGTCGACGGCCACGAACGATATTCCGAAACTGTTGCTACGGTGGTCGAGGCGCACCTCGGGCGCCAGCGACAGGTCGCGGTCGATGATTCCGCCCCCGGGGCGCACCGGGGTGTTGTGCACCATCAGTGTCTGGAACATCAGCCTGGCCTTCACATGTTTCGACAGGTCGCGCGGGTTGAACGAGGTCACGCCGTGTGTGCCGCCGAAATATATGTTTCCGGCGGGATCCCTGGCGGCCGAGCGGTCGTAGAACTGGTTGCCGCCGGTGCCGTCATTGTCAAAAAAATGCTCGAACGTGCCTTGGGCGGGGCTGTAGCGGCTCAGGCCGTAGAGCGTGCTGACCCAGAGGTTGCGGTCGGCGTCCTCGCGGATTGCCGATATATCGGAGCAGGCGGCTCCAGGCACCGCCATGAGCGTCGAGTCGGCGGGGTCATAGCGCATCAGGCCGTTCGACACAGTTCCGATCCACACCGTGCCCCCCGAGTCGAGGCAGAGGTCGGTGGG
>USKE01000196.1 GCA_900555165.1 uncultured Porphyromonadaceae bacterium
TGCGGGGGCCGCCCCCCCCCCGCCGACCAGCCGGTCGCACCGGCCGACGGAGGCGATGGCGAAACGTCAGCCGACAATAATGCCCCTGACGGACGCCAGACGCGCAAACGCGGCCGCAAGCCCGCGCAGAATGTGCAGGAGGGTGGTGGAGAGCCCTCTCTTTTCGGTGGTGACGGACCGCTTGGCATAGGTCTCGACGTGTCGCGTCAGCTCCCTTCCGACGACAATTCCGCGTGGTCTCAGAAAAATACCGTGGGTGCCGACTCGATGAAGACCGCAATGCCGATGCCCCCCGCTGAAACTCCTGCCGAGAACAGCCCTGAGACGCCCGCCGAGGCTCACGAGCTCTCGGCCGAGGTGCCCCAGCAGGCCGAGGCCCCGCGCCGGGGCACATTCTTCCGCCCGGGCGGAAACGGCGCACAGCCCGGCGCCAACCAGGGCAACCGTAGCCACCCCGGCGTATTCGGCCGCAATGTCGACGAGTCGTTCGGTTCATTCTTCCCGCGCATGGGTGGCCGCAGTTTCACCCCGCGCAGCCAGCAGGAACGCGAGCGGGCCGCACTCGAAGCCGCCTCGGCTCCGCTTGTGCTCCACGAGCCGGGCTCGCAGCCGGCAAAGGCTGAGCCAAAAGGGAAGAAAGCTCGCAAGAAAGCCCAGCAGCTGGCGCGCCAGCAGGCCGTTCAGCAGCAGTCGCGTTACAGTTTCGACGGTCTGCTTGAGGCATCGGGTGTGCTGGAAATCGGTAACGACGGCTACGGATTCCTCCGTTCCAGCGATTTCAACTACATGCCATCGCCCGACGACATCTCGGTAACTCCCGCGCAGATAAAGGCCAACGGCCTCAAGGCCGGCGACGTGGTCGACTGCACGATAGCGCCCCCCGCCGAGGGGGAGAAATATTTCCCCCTGACCAAAGTGCTCAGCGTCAACGGCCGCACCCCCGAGTTTATCCGTGACCGTGTGCCTTTCGAGCACCTCACACCGCTTTTCCCGCAGGAGAAGTTCAACCTTACCGGCGGCCGCACCACAAATAACCTTTCGACTCGCGTGGTCGACATGTTCTCGCCCATCGGCAAGGGTCAGCGCGCGCTCATCGTGGCTCCCCCCAAGACCGGTAAGACCATACTGCTCAAGGATATCGCCAACGCTATCGCCGAGAACCACCCCGAGGTCTACATAATGATCCTGCTCATCGACGAGCGCCCCGAGGAGGTGACCGACATGGCCCGCTCGGTAAACGCCGAGGTCATCGCCTCGACATTCGACGAGCCTGCCGACCACCATGTGAAGATTGCCGGCATCGTGCTTGACAAGGCAAAGCGCATGGTTGAGTGCGGCCATGATGTGGTGATTCTTCTCGACTCGATAACCCGTCTGGCCCGTGCCTACAATACCGCCCAGCCCGCATCGGGCAAGATTCTTTCGGGTGGTGTGGATGCCAACGCCCTGCAGAAACCCAAGCGTTTCTTCGGTGCCGCGCGCAACATCGAGGGTGGCGGCTCGCTCACCATCATCGCCACAGCCCTGACCGAAACTTCATCGCGCATGGACGAGGTGATCTTCGAGGAATTCAAGGGCACCGGCAACATGGAGCTGCAGCTTGACCGCAAGCTCTCGAACAAGCGTATATTCCCGGCTGTCGACATCATGGCGTCGTCGACCCGTCGCGACGATCTGCTGTTGCGTCCCGAGACCCTTCAGCGCATGTGGATTCTGCGCCGGTTCCTCTCAGACCGCAACTCGATCGAGGCCATGGAGTTCATCAAGGACCGCATGGAACGTTCGGCCGACAACGACGAGCTGCTCCGCACCATGGGCGACTGACCCGGCGACGCGTGACAACGGCCCGGCGCACAGCCCACCCTCCGGCAATGAAATGCGGAGAACAGCTGCACTAAAACAGACAGCGCTGTATCACTTTCGATACAGCGCTGTCTGTTTTATGCTACCGAGCCTCGGCTCGGGTGTGTCGGGTCAGGTGCGGCTTATTTGATGACTTTGGTAACCTGGTTGCCGCGCTTGCAGATGAAGAGCCCGTTTTCGGGGTTCTCTACGCGCACGCCCATCAGGTTGTAGTAAACGGCGGGAGCGTCGTCGGCCTCGATGTTCTCGATGGCGCCGGTGCCGGTGGTGACTTTTAGTTTCACGTCGTCACCAACGGTAAGGGTGAAGGTGGGGTTCTCCCAGGGGCCGGCAGCGGGTTTCATGTTGTCGATGGGATCAGCGGGACCATCGAGGGTGTACTCGGTGTCAAGAGCGATCTCGCCTTTGGTAGAATATGAATTTGCCCATGCACCGTTCTTCACGACCTTGAATGCCTGAGAGATTGTGCCGGTGTAGGCCAGTGTCCATACGCCGTTCTCACCCTTCTCGAATTTCGGACCATTGAAATTCCATTCAAGAGGAGTGTCGCCAACGAGGAACCACGCTTCATCGGGGGAGGAAACGCTTTCTGCCTCGATGAGGATGGAGACCGTAGAAGGATTGTTGATGTCATCGGGAGTCACTGTTACTTTGGCATTGTAGTAGTGAAGATTCTGATCGCCTCCGGCCATGAATGCGTCATTACCCCCTTTGGACATTTCGTATACAACCCCGTTTTCCACAGTGTTGCCGTTTGAACCCCATGAATTGTCCCAGTTTGCGCTCCCTTCAAAGGCAACGATTTTAAAGTTGCTGTAGAGGTCGGGGATGGTCTGGGTGAGGACGCCGTTTTCCTCTGTGAAGATGTTGTTTTCGAGCGACCATCCCTGGTAGGTACCGGGCATCACCCAGGTCATGGCCATTGCCGAGAGAGACATTGCGACAGATGCCGCAGAGAGTAAAAGTTTTTTCATGAATTTAAAGTAAACAGTTAATATTATAGGTAAATTATTCTTCGCTGGTATATGAGAGACTTAAGGTTCTTTTGGTAAAGCGCCACAAAGGTACGGAAATATATCGTATGGATAATGAACAAAATATGTGTTCTTTAACATATTTTGAGTTGCCCCCGGGTATTATGACGAAAAACAAACCAAGATGACCCAAAACAGACGGCGGGTGGCATCTGTTGCGAGCCACCCGCCGTTTATTTCAGGTCAGGTATGAGTATGTGCGTGGTTATTTCACTGCGATCTTCAGGGCCGATTTGCTGTTGGCCGAGACTGCGGTGACAACATAGACGCCTTTCGCCAGGGAGTCGGTGGCCAGGCTGTGGTTGCCCGAGGCCACGAGTACACCTGCCATGTTGTAGATTGCCAGGTGGCTGTCGGCACAGCTTACGGTGTTGCCGTCATAGCTGATGGCAGGGCTGTTGTCGGCGCCGACATTCTCAATGCCCGAAAGGCCGTAGACGTTCACCGTGGCCGACGAGCCGAGTACGCTCAGCGTGATGTTGCCGGTGCCGGGCTTGAGGCATGTGAAGGTGAGTGAAAGCACGTTGTTGGCCAGGGCCATGTCAGACATCTCAAGCATCTGCTCGTCATAGTCGCAGATGAAGTCGCCCATGAGGGTCTCGGGATCCATCTCGCCGCGGGTAAGGATGTGCACGTTCACTGTGAACGATTCACCCTCGGTAACCGAGAACTCGGTCTGCGGCAGGAAGATCTTCTGCTCGAAATGCAGATAGGGAACGTTCACGGCCAGTTCGCTCCAGGGAGCGTCGGCACTTGTGCCGTATGCGTAGCCGAGACCTTCCAGGAACTCGCGGCCGAACTCGCCGTCGGCCAGTGTCTTGCCCTCGGTGGTGGTGTGATCGTCGGCGATTGTGGCCTGAATCAGGGCCAGGTCGCCAAGCACATAGTTGTTCTCAAGACCTGCGTCGGGAGCGACAGGCTCGTCAGAGTAGATGGGATTCCATTCTTCATCGTAACCGATGGGCATGGGCTCGTCATTGGCCGATGTGCGGCCCACGAGGCGGTGTGCTGTGTCGAGCTGGCCGGGATAGTAAGCTTCTGTGCCGGGATCCGCAGCCTCAAGCGCTGTCAGAGCCACGATGTTGTTGGTGATAACCTTCGGGGTGTTCTCGGGATAAATGGGATTCCCCTCGTCGTCCCAGTCAGAGGGGGTAAGCGATGCCAGCGAGCCGGCGATACCGCCCACGTATACGCGGCCCCACTGGGGTGCGATGCCTTTCACCGAACCCTCGGCGATGTTGCGGTTCACGAGACCGCGTGCGGCCTCCCCCACGATGCCGCCTACGGTGTGGTTGGCGGTGATGTCGGCGTCGGCATGGCAGTCTTCGACGGTGAAGTCAGTGCCGCC
>USKE01000197.1 GCA_900555165.1 uncultured Porphyromonadaceae bacterium
CAACGTTGAGGAAGAAAAGCGATTGCGGGAAAACATTATTACCGCAATTGTCGGACAAAACGAGGAAGTAACCCAACGGGAGGCATTCAACGAACAACAGGTTAAAGCCGCATTTGAGAGCCAAAGCACGGTATTAAACCGAGTAAAAAAAGGCTTTGAGGCGGCGCAAAAGTTCGTTGACGAAACCGTTTGCCGTTTGCGTTATGGAACAATGTTCATTTCGGCAAAAATCAATTACGGCACGGCGTTCTATTTGTACGACGCATGCGAGTTGCGGAACCGTTACAAGTTAGCAAAGGAAAGCGGCGCAAGTGAGGCAGAATTGGACGCCCTACAAAATCAGATTATCGAAACGGAGTACAGACACGACCCAATACAAATGCAACGTATGTTAGTGTTGGCAGAATTGGAGCCGTACCGACATTTGACACGTCCGGAAGTATTAGAATTGTACGAAAAACAGCTAATTACCGAGGATGAATTGCGCATTAAATTGAATTTCGCTAATTTTGTAAAAGAATAAATATGAGATTATGATATATGCGATAATTGTGGTGGTAGGGTTGGCTGTCGGGGCTTTGGCCGGATGGCTGGCCGGAAAGACGGTGGGACGCAAAGCGCTTGAACCTGAGGTTGCGCGGCTTGCCGAACGTGCCGAGCAGGCGCAAAGGGAGCTGGCTGCCGAAAGGGAGCGCGCCACCCGAATGCTGGAGCAGGTGCGTGGCGAGTGTGCCGCGCGGCTTGCCGAACAGCGTGCCGACGCGGAAAAAACGTTGGCCGACATGCGTGCGGCTCACGAGGCCACATTGACACGTATGCGCGACGATTACCGGAGTCAGCGCGCCGAGACCGACCGGCAGTGGCAGGCGCGGTTCGAGGCATTGAAGACCGAACTTGGCAAGATACAGGCCGACGCATTAGCTGTGCGCCAGGCGGCGTTGACCGAGCAGAACTCGCGCCAGATTGGCGACCTGTTGGCTCCGGTGCGCGAGCAGTTCGAGGAGTTCCGCAAATCGGCTGCCGAGGCGCGTACTGCCGGCGAGGTAGGGCGTCGCGAACTCCAGTCGGCGTTTGAATCGCAGATAAAGCTGTTCGCCGAACAGCAGAACCGCGCTGTCAGCGAAATCCGCGAGCAGTCGCAACGTATCGGCACCGATGCCGCCACGCTTGCCAGGGCGCTGAAGGGTGACACCCGCGCCCAGGGTAAATGGGGCGAGATGGTGCTTGAACATATACTGGAACAGAGCGGTTTGCGCCGGGATTTCGAGTTCCGCGTACAGCAGGTGCTCCCCACCGGCGAGTCGCGTGCCATCATGCGCCCCGATGTGGTGGTGAGTCTGCCGCACAGCCGCTCGGTGATTATCGACTCGAAGGTGTCGCTGACCGCCTACACGTCGGCCATCGAGGTCGAGAATGACCTCACCGGCGCATCGACCGGCGAGGCCATAGAGCGCGCACGTCATTTCATGAGCGAACATGCCCGGAGTGTGCGCCGCCATGTCGACGAGCTTGCCTCTAAGTCATACGCCGACCTGCAGCCGGGCAGTATCGACATGGTGCTGATGTTCCTCCCCACCGACAGCGCGCTGATCGCGGCCCTGCGTCAGCAGCCCGACCTGGGTGAATATGCCTTCAACCGCAAGGTGGTGATCATCACCCCCACGAATCTGATGATGACGCTGAAACTGATACATAACCTCTGGCAGCAGGAGCGTCAGCAGCAGAACGTGGAACGCATCGTGGCGCGCGGCAACGAGCTTTACAGCCGCATGGCCGGTTTCATGGACGCTTTCACGGAACTGCAGACCCATATAGACCGCATGCAGCGCAGTTATGTGACCGCCGAGAAACGCCTCACCGGGCGCGGCGGCCTGGTAAGCCAGTTCGAGATGTTGCGCAAACTGGGTCTTACCCCCAAAAAACGGATAAAGGGAGCCGAGACCGTAGAAGAAGATGATGACGCCGCCGACGAGCCGTCAGCCGACAATGAGATCGCGCAGAATGGCGTCGGATCTGAGCCAGAGGCGCTCGGGGATGGTGAGTCGGCCATCGTCTGACCGCACAAGCAGCCCTTGCGCCAGCAACCGACGCGCGTTGGCACCGAACTCATCTCTGAAAGCCGGGGATACCGATTGCGGGTCGAGACCGCTGGCGGTGCGCAGTGCGGTGATGATGGTGTCGTTGACACGGTTGGCGTCATCCTCGTCATCGGTCTGAAAATATGTCGAGCCGGAATTTACCGCCTCGACATATTTTTTTATGCCCGGCGGATTATAGCGTCTGATGCCGTCAGCGCTCAGGGAGTGGGCGCCGGGCCCCAGGCCGAGGTATGGGGTGCCGTCCCAGTAGGCCGAGTTGTGCACTGCCGCGTATCCCGGCAACGCGAAATTCGAGATTTCGTAGTGACGGTATCCGGCACGCGCGGTTTCGCGGCACAGTATTTCATACATTTGTTCGGCGAGTGAGTCTGACGCCTCGGCGACAAGTCCGCGTTCGCGGCGCGCATAGAGTGCCGTTCCCGGTTCGTACGATAGCAGATAGGCCGAAAGATGCGGCGGCCTGAAATTCAGGAGGCGGTGCAGGTCGCTCTCCCACTGTGCAGTGGTCTGCCCCGGCAGACCGTAAATGAGGTCGGCGCTGTAGTTCCATCCTCCGGCTGAAAGATGTGTCAGCGCCTCGACGGCCTGCTCGGGTGAATGGCGCCGCGATACAGCCTCAAGGAGTGCTGTGTCAAACGACTGCACGCCGATGCTCACGCGGTTTATGCCCGCGCGGCTGTAGGCGGCAAGTGTTTCCGGTGTGATATCTTCGGGGTTCGCCTCGATGGTGAATTCAGCCAGTCGGCGGGTGTCGAAATCACGGGCCAGCAGGTCAGATAGCCGGGCGATATGTTCGGGCCCGAGCATCGAGGGGGTGCCGCCCCCCAGATAGACAGTCTCGGGCATTGACGGCAGTTCCATGCGGCGCAGACGCCATTCCGCCGCCACCGCCTCGACATAGCCACCGAAATCGGCGCCACGCGCCGCCGATGAATAGAAGTCGCAATAGGCGCATTTCGACCTGCAGAAGGGGAAATGTATGTAAAGCGTGGCCGCAACCTGTTTCACTTCTTTGTCTTGCTGCCGCATATCTCGGTGAATTTGCAATATGTGCATGCGGTGCCGTCGACCGACGGGCGCAACGGCGCGTCGGGGTCAAACAGCTCCTTTATGAACGGAATCACGCGGTCGTTTATACGGTTCACCACCGTGCGGTGGTCGGTGATGACGTCGCCATCGATCTTCACCGGAGCAAACGATTTCTGTGCCGCCGTGCGCAGGGGGTAGACCATCGGCTGAATCCCTCCGTATTGGCTGAATCCTCTGGTATTCTCCAGTGCCTGCGCGTAGAAGAACAGCTGCACTATGGCGTGTGAGAATTTCACCGATTCGCGTGAAATGTCGGGCACCAGATCCTCAAGCTTGATGTCTGAGGCCTCGGCGCCGGTCTTGTAGTCGATGATACGCAGCTGTGACGCTCCCGTGTCGGGGCGCAGACAGTCTATGCGGTCAATTGTGCCGCCGAAGTTGAATGTCACGCTTTCGGGCTCTCCGGCATCCGGCTTAGAGCCTGTGAGGGTCAGCACCGTTCCTGCGGGCAACTGATACTCGCCGTGGATGTATTCGAATTCGCCGCTTGTCGTGTCGGCTACCAGAGCGCTCTCAACCATGGTGCGCACCAGTCGGGCGTTGATTATGTCGGCTCCCTGCAACGGTGTGTCGCGCTTTTCGGGGGGAACTTTCAGATATAGCTCGTTTATGGCTCGGGTGACCTCGCGGTCAAGTACGATGCCGTTCGCTGCCATGTCGCGTAACGCTTGCGGTGTGACGAGATGGCGCGGATTGGCCGAGATGAGGGTGTAGATGTTCTCAAGCACGCGGTGCACCACCGAACCGAACACACCTTCATCCATCCAGTCGCGAATCTCGTCCTGACGTTTGATATGACAGATATATTCGAGGTAGAATTTAAGCGGGCATTCTATGTATGAGCGTATCGAACTTGCCGACAGGGCTTTTCCGCTGCCTGGAGTACGGTACCGCTCGATGGCGCGCATGATCTGCGGCGTCTTGTAGATGACGACCTCGTCGGGGTCGACGGCGCGGATGTCGTAGCCGAGGATTTCGTGGGTCATCCCCTCGGGGCGGTATATACGCAGCAGCTGGTGGATGAAACGCGACATGTCGCCACCCGACGTGGCACCC
>USKE01000198.1 GCA_900555165.1 uncultured Porphyromonadaceae bacterium
CGTGCCGGCCGCCGGCCCAGCCGGTCCCCCCGCCCCAGCGGCCGTAACGGGTCTCGCGGTCGTCGATGTCGGTGCGGAATGTCCAGTCTACAACAATGTCGGCAGGGGTGCCTTTGACCCTGCCGCCGAAACGTGCGTCACGGCGCATCCCCTTGCGGAACGTGAAGGCTCCGGGGGCCGCGGCATAGAAATCGGTATTTATCGGGAATGAACCGGAAACCGCCGAGTCGGCGATCTCGACTGTGTATCTGACGATTCCGGCTGAGGCCAAGGCAGTGTCGGGGAGCGCACGCGGCTCCTCGATGGCAATGGTTGCCGAGTCTGTAGATGTATCGCCGTCACCGGCGACCGGAGCAGACTTTCGGCTGCCACATGCAGTCGCGAAAACGAGCAATGATAATATGGCTGTCGCCTTATAGAACATCTAAATCTGCATCTGCGGCACACTACAGCGCCTCAGATGCAAAGTTAGCAAAAATGACAATTTCCCGCAACCACAACCGGCCTGATTTACACTGATTTTAGTTAATTTAACGCTAATTTGTCGTAAATATACTCCGGGAGCATGATACACACCCTGCGTTTCCTTATTGTAGGGACATCGCTTTGCGATGTTTCCCTGGCAATCAGCAATCTAATTCAACATGCCAAAGGCATGTCCCTACTATTTGAGAGATTCTGCACCGCGTCGCGTCAGTTGACCCGGTCAACACCCTTCACCCCCTTGACGCCGGCGATTTTCTTGATCAGCGACGTGAGCAGGGCGCGGTCGGCCACGCCGATGGTGAGGTGCCCCTGGAAAAGACCGTCGTGTGAGTCGATGGCAATGTTGCGCAACGAGGCATTCTTCTCTTTCGAGATGATTGATGTGATGTTCGTGACGATGCCGATGTCGTCGTGCCCGACAACGCGCAATGTGGCGGCGAACTGCTGGCCGATCTTGCCCGACCACCGCGTGCTGATGACACGGTAGGGGTAACGGCGGTAAATGTCGCCGGCGTTGGGGCAGTCAGTGCGGTGTATCTTCACTACCCCCTCGGCCGAGATGAATCCGAACACGTCATCACCGTAAATCGGGTTACAGCATTTCGCGAACTTATAGTTCAGCCCCTTGACATCGTTGCCGATGACGAGTACGTCGGCGCCTCCCGATGCCTCCTGGTGGTCGTCGGTGGCATTGCTGAGCGTGAACTCGCCGGCCGACTGACGGCGCTCGGGGTGGTCGTCGTGCTGTTTCTCCTCCTCGGCGACATAGCGGTCGACCACGTTGGCGGGGTCGAGGCGGTTATCGGCCACATCACTGTAAAACGCCGTTATGGTCTTGTAACCCAGTTTCTTGATCAGACGACTCATGGCCGCTTCGTCCATCTCGATCCTGCGGTTGCGGAAACGGCGCTCGACCATCTCGAACCCGAGCTTGGCCTGCCGGTTCTCCTGCTCCTTAAGTGTCTGGCGTATTTTGGAACGTGCCTTTGAGGTGACCACCATGTTGAGCCAGTCCTGTTTCGGCGTCTGTGACGACGAGGTGAGGATGTCGATTGTGTCGCCGCTCTGCAGACGGTAGCCTATCTTCTCGTTCTTGCCGTTGACGATACCGCCTGTACAACGGCATCCCAGGCCCGAATGGATGTTGAAGGCGAAATCAAGCAGAGTGGCGCCGGCAGGCAGACGCAGCAGGTCGCCTTTGGGGGTGAACGCGAACACCTCTTTGTCGTAGATATCCATGCGGAAATTACGCACCAACTCCATCGGGCCCGACCGGGCGGTCTCAAGGATGTCGCGCACGTTGTTCATCCAGGCGTCAAGCGCCCCTTCGCTCTTTATCCCCTTGTAGCGCCAGTGAGCGGCAAGGCCTTTCTCGGCCACAAGATCCATGCGGCGCGTGCGTATCTGCACCTCCACCCATTTGCCGCCGGGACCGGCCACTGTGATGTGCAGTGACTCGTAGCCGTTGCTTTTGGGTATGGAAATCCAGTCTTTCATGCGCGATGGATTGGGACGGTACATATCGGTGACCACCGAATAGGCCATCCAGCAGTCGCTCTTCTCGCGCTCGGGGGGCGTGTCGATTATCACACGTATGGCAAAGAGATCATAGATATGGTCGAGGTCGGTCTTTTGCTTGCGCAGCTTGTTCCAGATCGAGAAGATGGATTTCGT
Organism: uncultured Porphyromonadaceae bacterium; assembly: GCA_900555165.1. GTDB lineage: Bacteria > Bacteroidota > Bacteroidia > Bacteroidales > Muribaculaceae > UBA7173. Next base: position 2,161 of record USKE01000198.1, read on the forward strand.
GCGCCCCTTGATGTCGAATTTCAGTCCGGCCTCCTCAAGCTTGGCCTTGACCGGGGCGATGAAGTCGGCGATATAGGCATCGCGCTCGTTCTTGCGCTCGTTAAGCTGGCGGGCTATCGAGGTATATGTCTCGCGATCGGTGTATTTGAGCGACATATCCTCGAGTTTCGACTTTATGGCATACAGACCCAGGCGGTGCGCCAGCGACGCATACAGATAGTTGGCCTCGTAGGCGATGTCGCGCACGAGCCGTTCGGCCGGATGGTGGTTTATCATCACCATCAGCACATAACGATCCACAATCATTATAATGATCACGCGGATATCGTCGGCCAAAGCCATCATCAGGCGCCGGAAATTCTCCGACTCCACCGCCGCGCCACGGGTGTAGAGCGCCGAGACCTTGATCAGACCCGACACCATCTTGGCCACATCGGCTCCGAAATCGGCCTCAACGCGCTCGACGGTAAGGAATCCACCCTGGCACATGCGGTAAAGCAGCACGGCCATTACCATGTTGCGGTCGGGGCTGACCTGTGTGCACAACTCGGCTGCCGTGACCAGCGCACGGGTAAGGAAACTGATGCCGAACCGGTCGCGGCCGAAACCGCCGCGGGCCTCGCAGTCGCGCATAAGTGTGCGCAACAAACGCACCTCGTCACGTTTTACATCAAGTGACGCCACTCCGCGCAACAGAGCGCGGTAATGCCCGGGGAGCTTGGCCCTTTCGCCCTCGGTGAGCAGGTTCAGCACATCCTGCCCGTTGTCAGATATGTCATGTAACGTTTCTTTACCTTTCATTTCAGCGGCTGTTAAACAAAACCTATTGGAAAACGCAAAAATAACAAATTCCGTTCAATAACCGACACCCATTTCCCGAATTTAAAAAATTTTTGTAAATTTGACACCTGAACACAAACCATACGCACGCAAAATGACAGCAGAAAAGACAAAATACCGGTATATCGAGCGGCATCCGCGTTTAAACAGCTTTTTCGAGAGCACGACCATGTCGGTGACCACAATGATGCTGGCACTGACATCGGTAATCTGGTATTATACCGACATCTCTACGGGCGCCACGGTTGCCATGGCAGTTCTTGGCGCATTCATGCTGGGCTATACGGTATGGTACTGGACCGGGTGCCCCAAGCCCGTCAGGCGCGACAAGCTCATTAGCGAACTCACCAGTTATTACGTGATTCTTGAGATGCTGTGGGCCACATTTCGGCTCACCTACCCCTGGGTACTCATCGTATTCGTCGTTCTCGCCATAGCCTTCTTTGCCACCCTCCTGGTGCGCATCGACCGCTCGACCGCTACTGCAGACTCCGCACACTGAAACCACCGACTCCGGCCATCTTCCGGTCTTCCATTTATTCATGGCGCCGCATCGTTATATTCCTTATATATAGAGAATGTGTGAAAAATTTCCGGAAAATGTATGGCCGTTTCAAAAAAAATCAGTAATTTTGCGCCCGCTAAACCTCTTACAAAACCATAATTAAATGGCAACAAAAATCAGATTACAACGTCATGGTCGCAAAAACTATGCGTTCTATCCAATTGTTATCGCCGATAGCAGGGCACCACGAGATGGTAAGTTTATTGAAAGGATAGGTTCCTATAATCCGAACACTAATCCTGCTACAATCACACTCAATTTCGAACGGGCTTTGTATTGGGTTAACGTTGGTGCACAACCCACCGACACCGTGCGCTCTATCCTCTCTGAGCAGGGCGTGATGCTGATGAAACACCTCCAGGGCGGCGTAAAGAAAGGCGCCTTCGACGAGGCTGAGGCACAGCGCCGTTTCGACGCCTGGAAAGCCAAGAAACAGCAGGCTGTCGATGCTCAGAAAACCGCTATGGCCAACAAACGCGAGCTCGCCGCCAAGGCACGTCTCGAGGAAGAGCAGGCCAAGAATGCCGCCAAGGCCGAGGCAGTAGCCAAGAAGAAAGCCGAAATCGCCGCCGCCAAGGCTGCTGAA
>USKE01000199.1 GCA_900555165.1 uncultured Porphyromonadaceae bacterium
GGGCCGGTGACGGCGAAAACTGACAGCAGCAGCCCCGAAAGGACCCGCATGAATCTGGATGTTTGCATAAATTATTTTTTTTGTGAGTGAGTAGCTTACAACTCCTCGAGCCGCGCCACGGGCGAGACGTCGAGCGACGAGAAGTCGCCCCGCAGGTAGCGGTAGTAGCCCGCCATGGCGATCATCGCCGCGTTGTCGGTCGTGAACTTGAATTCGGGCAGGAACGCGCGCCAGCCGCGCCTGCGGCCCTCGCGCAGGCCCGAGTTGGCCGAGACGCCGCCCGCGATGGCGATGTCGCGGATGCCCGTCTCCTTCGAGGCGCGGATGAGTTTGTCGAGCAGAATCTCGACGATGGTCCCTTGCAGCGAGGCGCAGAGGTCGGCCTTGTGCGTCTCGATGAAGTCGGGGTCTGCGGCCACGGCGTCGCGCAGCGTGTAGAGGAATGACGTCTTCAGGCCGCTGAAACTGTAGTCGAGTCCGGGAATGTGCGGTCTGGCGAACTTGAACCGTTGCGGATCGCCTTCGGCTGCCAGCCGGTCGATATGCGGGCCGCCGGGATAGGGGAGACCCATCACCTTCGCGCACTTGTCGAAAGCCTCGCCTGCGGCGTCATCGATCGTGCGCCCCAGTATTTCCATATCACGCGGACTCTTCACCAGTATGATCTGCGAGTTGCCCCCCGAAACGAGAAGGCAGAGGAACGGAAATTCAGGCACGGCATCCGTGGCCTCGCGTCTTACGAAATGGCTCAGCACGTGCCCGTGCAGGTGGTTCACGTCAATCAGCGGGATGCGGAGCCCGAGTGACATCCCTTTGGCAAAGGATGTGCCTACCAGGAGCGACCCGAGCAGACCCGGGCCGCGGGTGAACGCTATGGCCGACAAATCACGCTTTCCTATGCCGGCACGTTTCAGCGCCGCGTCGACAACAGGCACTATGTTCTGCTGATGGGCGCGCGAGGCCAGTTCGGGCACCACACCCCCGTACTGGGCGTGTACCTCCTGCGATGCTATGACGTTCGAGACGAGCAGGCCGCCGTCGGTAATAACCGCGGCCGATGTGTCGTCACATGAAGATTCGATACCTAATATATACATGGGGTCATGACACGTTTCTCACCGCAAAGGTATCAAAAAATCATCTTTTTTCAAACTAATCCACACCGGGGTTGTTAGAATATCAAAGCATAACCGAAATTTATAACTAACAACAATCGAAATAAGGAGGATTCCAGAATTATGAACACCGCACCTCTTCAAGGTATAAAAGTGGTCGACTTCACAAATGTGCAGTCAGGCCCCTCTTGTACACAGATGCTCGCATGGCTTGGCGCCGATGTGGTAAAGATCGAGCGCCCGGGCACCGGCGACGCCACCCGTAACGAGCTACAGTTTGACCCGAAACTGCCGAGCTATTACTTCCTTCAGCTCAACTCTGACAAGAAATCACTTACCCTCGACGCCGCCACTCCCGACGGCAAGGAGATTCTGACAAAACTGATTCAGGAGGCAGACATCTTCGTGGAGAACCTGCACCCGGGTGCCATGGACAAACTCGGTTTCAGCTGGGAGGAGGTTCACAAGCTCAACCCCAGATGCATCTACGGTACAATCAAGGGTTTTCCCCCGACATCGAAATACAAAGACCTCAAGGCTTACGAGCCTATCGCGCAGGTGACCGCCGCAGCCGCCTCTACAACCGGCTGGTATTCCGGCGAATATAACATTCCTACCCAGAGCGGCGCCGCCCTCGGAGACTCGAATACCGGCATGCACCTGCTTATCGGTCTTCTGGCCGCCCTGCAGCAGCGTAACCACACCGGCGAGGGATGCTACGTATACCAGTCGATGCACAACGCCTGCCTCAACCTGTGCCGTATCAAGACCCGCGACCAGCTTACGCTCGACAAGCTCGGTTACCTGACCCAGTTCATGCAGTACCCCAACGAGAAGTTCCCCGACTACGTTCCCCGTTCGGGCAACACCGAGGGTTCGGGCGTACTCGGCTGGACCTACAAGTGCAAAGGGTGGGAGACCGATCCCAACGACTACGCATACATCATCTTCCAGCGTGGTGCCAAGGACTTCGAGAAAGCCTGCCAGGCGTTTGGTTTCGAGGACTGGCTGACCAATCCCGACTTCAACACGGCCGATGCCCGTGACCGTCACAAAGACGAACTCATCGCACGTGTGCAGAAGTGGGCTCTCCAGTACGATAAGTACGAAATCGTCGAGAAACTCGCCCCCTACGGCGTGCCCTGCGCTCCGGTGCTCAACACAAAGGAGATCATGGACGACGAGACCCTCTATGACGGCAACACGCTCGTGAAGATCAACCAGCCCGGTCCTGTGGGTGAGTTCGTTACCGTAGGCTGCCCGTTCACACTGTCGAACTACACTCCGACCTACGGGCCGTGCCCCGAACTCGGCGGGAATACCGACGAGGTGCTTAAAAGCATCGGCTATACCGAGGAGCAGATCCAGTCGTTCGCCAAGAACGGCACCACGGCCCCTCTGCCCGACGGCCAGATGTAAGGCCTACACTTATACCATGTCTCGGCGGCCGGATGAAAGCGTGGCATAGCGCGGGTGCTCCGGTTGCAGCATGAAGCAAATCATAGTTTTTAGTTGTTAGTGGGTTTTTAGTTGCCGGATACTGTTGTTGAAGGCAGGTGATTTCTCCGGCAACTAAAAACTTTTTTAAAAGAAACACATCTGGGTATCTTCAGGCGCCATGGTGCCCGCTCATACCCGTCACATACAATCAGCTTTCAATTATGGCAGACTCAACTAACGCAACAAATGCCGTCTCTCAGCAGGCTCCGCACTTTCCGGAACAGGTGACCGGCATGTATATACTGGCCAAGGCCTTGCAGATGGTCGGCGTGACCGATGTGTACGGTCTGGTGGGCATCCCTATCACCGAGGCCGCATACATCATACAGGGACAAGGGATACGTTTCGTAGGTTTCCGTCACGAACAGCAGGCCGGCATGGCTGGCGCTACCCACGGTTTCGTCACCGGCAAGCCGGGCGTATGCATGACCGTGTCGTCATTAGGTTTCCTCAACGGGCTTACGGCTACGGCCAACGCCACTGTGAACTGTTACCCCATGATTCAGATTTCCGGGTCTTCGGTACGTCAGCCCATCGATCTCGATCAGGGAACTTACGAAGGTCTGGATCAGTTCAACATCGCAAAACCGCTCGTGAAGGCGGCTTACCGTGTCGACTGCGCCGAAGATATTCCCGTAGGCGTTGTCAGGGCATACCGCGCGGCAATATCGGGCCGTCCCGGCGGCGTTTATCTTGACATCACCACTCCGGCTCTGGGGCAGGTGATGGATCATGACAAGGCCATGGCATTGCTGCACGCCCCGGTAGACCCGATGCCCGCCATGATTCCTTCGGCTGAGTCGGTTGACCGTGCTGTCAGTCTGCTCGCCAGTGCCCGCAAGCCTGCTATCCTTATCGGCAAGGGCGCCGCTCAGGCACAGGTAGAGGATCTGGTAAAACAGCTCGTCGAGAAAACCGGGGTGCCTTATTATCCCATGTCGATGGCAAAAGGCTTGTTGCCCGATAACCATCCCCTGAGCGCTCTCTCTTGCCGTTCCACCATCATGGAAGAGGCAGATGTGGTGATGCTTGTCGGCGCCCGACTCAACTGGCTGTTGTCACGTGGCGGTGGCAAGTGGAATCAGGCAGGGAAATTCATCCAGCTTGAGATTGAGCCCACAGAAATCGACTGCAACCGCCATATAGACGCCCCCGTGGTGGGCGATCTGCGCAGCTCGCTTGAGGCAATCATAGCGAAACTGCCGGGCAAGCTCGACATGGATCCCGCCTGGGTTCCCATGCTCCAGGCTCAGACCAAAGAGAAGAACGCCAAGTTCGCCGCCCGTCTCGAAGAGGCCGCGAAAGTAATGCCTATGAACCACTTCAGCGCCCTCAGCGCGGCAAAGAAGGTGCTTGAGGCCAATCCCGACGTGATTCTGGTGAACGAGGGCGCCAACACGCTCGACGACACACGCGACTCTATCGACATGTCACTGCCGCGTCACCGCATCGACTGTGCCACATGGGCCATTATGGGCATGGGCATGGGCTCGGCAATCGGTGCCGCTGTCGCC
>USKE01000200.1 GCA_900555165.1 uncultured Porphyromonadaceae bacterium
GCGAGCGTGTGATCGGCGGTCGGTGCGCCCGCGTCATCCTGCGAGACCTGGGCACTCTTGTCGGCAGCCATCGCGGCGAGTTCGGCCTTTGACTTGCGACCGCGTTTGCGCGGCTGGGACTGAGCGGCAGGTGCAGCCGCAGTGTCTGCCTGAGTCTGGGCCGGTTCAACAGCCTTTTCCGCTGACGCGCCTTCAGCCTCGGAAGCCTCGGCATTCTGTTTGGGCTTGCGGCCGCGTTTGCGCGGAGCGTCCTGCGCGTCGGCGGCACGCTCGGGCTTTTTGCGGGGGCCACTCGTCGGCGGGAGCGTTGGCCGAGAGATCCACCGCCTGCTGGTCAAGTATGCGATAGATTAATTCTTCTTTTTTATCGGGATCGGCTTTTTTAAGACCCATCCCTTCGGCGACAGCCTTCAGTTGGTCGGGGGCCATCGACTCTAATTCAGAGATATTGTACATGTATCTGTGGTGAGTGACAGTAACGTCAATACATACATTGCGCCTCAAGGCGCCAAAGCATGAAAGTCTTTCTGATGTTGATAACGTGGAGACAGGGTGCCGGGCAGGAAATCCGAATCAGCCACCCGACACATTCCTACAGGTCGGGTAACACTGGTCATGTATGGCTGAGGCTTAAACGAAACGGCTGGCTGTCCGCGGCAGTCCCCGGCGCGATGCCCGGAACGGTGAGAGAGCGTTGCACACGGCCGCTTGCAAATAGCCTGGTCCGCACCGGGCGTGAAAGGCAATCGGGCACAATGGTGGCGCGATGCCTGGTCTATTCAATTAATTAAGGTGGGAAAAGTGACCGGCGAAAGGCTCCGGCCCTTTGTGTCTGCAAAGTTATACATTTCCCTACTTTTCAACAAATATTCACGCAAAAAAGTTGGCAGAGGGGGCATAACGCCCTGTTTCAATGGCAAAGAGCCATTTTCTCACCATCAGCCTATGGCATATCCGAAACCGGGAAGCACGCTCCGGAGCCGCGGTAAAGGGTGTTGTAGAACTCTCCAAAATGTAGGGACATCGCTTTGCGATGTTTGGTTATCTTGTTGATTGTCAACCAAACATCGCAAAGCGATGTCCATACTATTTAGGCGAAAAAGGAGTTATGCAACACCCTCTATTACGCGGGAGAAAATATTCGCCTAATTTAGAAAACAATCAATTACCCCCCCCAATTTTAATTACAATTTATAAGCAAGCCACTTATACCGGCTCTATTTTCAAACCCGAAACATCGCCGGCCCGGACCGGGAACGGCTTTCCGCTATCAGTCATCGTCGAAATCGAGCGGCAGGGCATTGCGGTCGGCCTGCTGGATGCGGCGGTTGCGCCAGCACTTGCGGCACACGGCGATATAGCGGTCGTCGCCGCCGATCTCCACCTGCTGCCCCTCGGTAAGGATGTCGCCGTTGGCGTCGATTCGGGCATTGACAATGGTCTTGTGGCCGCAGGTGCAGGTCGATTTTATCTCGTCGATGGTGTCGGCAATCTCGAAGAGGCGCTGCGACCCCTCGAAAAGATGCGTCTTGAAATCGGTGCGCAGGCCGTAACATATCACGTTCGACCCGAAATCGTCGACCACCATCGAAAGCTGGTCGACCTGCTCGGCGGTCAGGAACTGGGCCTCATCGACAAGAAACCAGTCGACGATGGCACCCGTCTCGCGGAAATACTGCTTGATATCCTCGTAGAGATTCGATTCGGGGTATATCCACCGGCATTCGCGCTCTATGCCGATGCGCGAACGTATAACGTTCTTTTTGTCGCGGGTGTCGATCACCGGTTTCAGGCAGAGGTAACGCATCTTGCGCTCCTCGAAATTATATGCCGTGGTGAGCAGCAGGGCGGTTTTTGCCGACCCCATGGTGCCGTATCTGAAATAGAGCTTTCCTTTGCGGTTCATGAATGGTGTTGGATGTTTGCGTGACTTTGTCAACAGGGCGAAGTTACGCAGAATTCCCGACCCGCCACCCTTCCGCCCCCAAAAAATTTCCGAAAAGTTATCAACAGCGCCGTTAAAGCTACAGCAGGCGGCATCGCGCCAGTTCTTGGCGGTCTGCGAAACAGTTTGTAACTTTGCGTATTCCAACCATCAGACAGATTCCGACCATGAAAAGACTCATATTCCTTGCACAGCTTTTTCTGCTGACCTCCCTCGCGTTGCGCGGTGCCGAACCGGTATTCAGCAACGACGACCTCACAGCCACCGTGATAGAACCCGGCGTGACCGTGCTTGAGACCGCCGACAAGACCACGCTTTATCTGGTCGAGGGTGATTCGGCCGCAGTGCTCATCGATACCGGCACATCCATAAAGGATCTCGGCGGCATTGTGTCGCGCCTGACCTCCAGGCCGCTGAAAGTGTTGCTCACCCACGGCCACTATGACCACGCGGGCAATATCGCCCCATTCCCCGAAATATACATGCACCCGGCCGACACGGTGCTCGACACGCCGTCGCTCAAAGAATACAAGGGGCGCATAATACCGCTCGCCGACGGCGACACTTTCGAACTGGGCAACCGCCGCCTCGACGTGGTGCATCTGCCGGGACACACCCCGGGGTCGGTTGTGTTCATCGACTATGACAACGGCATGGCATTCACAGGCGATGCCTTCGGGTCGGGACAGCTGTGGATGCAGCTCGCGCCGCAGGTGCCGATGGCTACGCTCGTAGCCAGCTGCGGCCGTATGATAGAGCTGATGGCCGACCGCGGAGTGGATAAACTATATGTGGGGCATTATCCATACCTGAAACGCCATCTCGGCATCGACTACCTGACCGATGTCGACATCACGGCACGGATGATAGACGCCGGCGACACGTCGGCCTCGGCACCTTTCGGCTCCGACGCCCGCATACTGCGCCACGGCGCGGCAGAAATCGTCTACCGTCCCGACGTTGCCGGTCTGATGACCCTGAAACCGAAGAAACTGCTGCTGAAACTCGACGACGTGCACTACGGCGAGGGCACCGACGCCGTGCCGCCGCGATGGAACCGCCTCGTGTCGTATCTTTCCGAAAACGGCATACATGCAAACCTCGGAATCATCGGCTTTTCACTTGATTCTGACCGAAATGACTATTTCGACTGGCTGCGGCGCACCGCCGCCATCGAGGGTATAGAGTTCTGGAATCACGGTTATCGCAACCGCACGGGAATGGACGAGACCGGTGAGTTCGAGACCCCGTTTGACATACAGCGACGCGCCCTGCACCTGACCGACTCGCTTGCCACGGCAAAAGCCGGACTGCACCTGCGTGCCTGGGGGCCGCACTGGACCGACTGCAACCAGTACACCGACAGCGCGCTCAGCACCCTGGAGTCGCTTGACCTCATCTTCGCCCATCCCGCGCAGCCGGAAATCAGGCTCTACAAAGGTGTGGTGATACCGTTCAACCTTGAGATGGAATATCCGTACCACAACCCGGTCTACCGTCAGTTCCTCATAAACTATCTGGGGCGGTGGCGCGACCTCGACACATTCTATCTGCAAGGCCACCCCAACTCGTGGGACGACGCACGCTGGGAGGAGTTCAAGCAGATTATCGGGCGTCTGAAAGCCGACGGCGTGCGGTTCATGACCATCTCGGAATATCTGGGCCAGGACAGCGCGCCGCGCTGAGCCCCGCGACACATTATACAATATACGCCGTTTCTCAGTTTTTTTGTAACTTTGGGGTCTGAAAAGAGCAACCATGACAACTCACGAAAGCAACCCCATTGATTTCACCGCGCTCTCAGACCCCTGGGACCGCGAGCATCTCTGGCACCCGTATACATCTACCATAGACCCGTTGCCGACCTATAAAGTGACGGCGGCATACCATAACCGGCTGTGTCTGGCCGACGGCCGCGAGCTCATCGACGGCATGTCGTCGTGGTGGGCCGCCATCCTGGGCTACAACCACCCGGCGCTGAACCGCGCCGCCACCGACCAGCTCGGCCGCATGAGCCATGTGATGTTCGGCGGCCTCACTCACGAACCGGCCATAGAGCTTGGCAAGAAACTGCTTAAGATGGCACCCCCGTCGATGAATCACATCTTTTATGCCGATTCAGGCTCCGTGGCCACCGAGGTGGCCATGAAGATGGCCGTACAGG
>USKE01000201.1 GCA_900555165.1 uncultured Porphyromonadaceae bacterium
GGGGGAAGGGCAGCACGTCACGGATGTTCTGGATGCCCGTGAGGTACATGATCATCCGCTCGAAGCCCAGGCCGTAACCGGCGTGCTCCACGCCGCCGAACTTGCGCAGGTTCAGGTACCACTCGTAGTTGGTCTTGTCCATGCCCAGCTCGTCCATGCGGGCTACCAGCTTGTCGTAGTTCTCCTCGCGCTCGCTGCCGCCGATAATCTCGCCGATGGCGGGGAACAGCACGTCCATGGCGCGCACGGTCTTGCCGTCGTCGTTGAGTTTCATGTAGAAGGCTTTGATTTCCTTGGGGTAGCCGGTGAGGATCACGGGGCGCTTGAAGTGTTTCTCGACCAGGTAGCGTTCATGCTCGCTCTGCAGGTCGACACCCCACTTCACGGGGAACTCGAACTTGTGGCCCGATTCCTCGAGAATCTTCACGCCTTCGGTATATGTCAGGCGCACGAATTCTTCGTTCACCACATGCTCAAGGCGCGATACAAGCTCTTTGTCGTAGTGCTCGGCAAGGAACTCGATGTCGTCGCGACAGTTGTCGAGGGCGTAGCGGATGCAGTATTTCAGGAAATCCTCGGCCAGGTCCATGTTCTCGTCGATGTCGATGAATGCGACCTCGGGCTCGATCATCCAGAACTCGGCCAGGTGACGCGGAGTGTTCGAGTTCTCGGCGCGGAACGTAGGCCCGAAGGTGTAGATGGCACCGAGCGCCGTTGCGCCGAGCTCGCCTTCGAGCTGACCGCTGACGGTGAGCGCCGTGGGCTTGCCGAAGAAGTCAGCCGAGTAGTCGACCGACCCGTCGGGGAGTTTCTCGATGTTCTTGAGGTCGAGTGTGGTCACCTGGAACATGGCGCCGGCGCCTTCGCAGTCGCTGGCCGTGATCAGCGGGGTGTTCAGATAGTAGAAACCGCGCTCCTGAAAGTAGCGGTGTATGGCGTAGGCCAGTGTGGAGCGCACGCGCAGCACGGCGCCGAAGGTATTTGTGCGCGGACGCAGGTGGGCGATCTCGCGCAGGAACTCGAGCGAGTGGCCTTTCTTCTGCAGGGGATACTGCTCGGGGTCGGCGGTGCCGTAGATTTCAAGCGTGCGGGCCTGGATTTCGACGCTCTGGCCTTTGCCCTGGCTCTCGACCAGGATGCCGGTGACGCAGAGAGCCGAGCCGGTGGTGACGGGTTTCAGCGACTCGTCAGAGAATGTCGAGAGGTCGAAGACAATCTGCACGTTCTTGATTGTGGAGCCGTCGTTCAGAGCCACGAACTGCACGTATTTGTTGCCTCGGCGGGTGCGTACCCAGCCTTTCACACAGACCTCCTGACCTACCAGGGCGGCGTTGCTGAGCAGGTCAGCGATTTTGATGCGTTTCATTTGCAATGTGGTGATTGAAATGACCGGCCGCGGAAACGATTTTGCGGCTCCGGCGACCGGTCACTTTTGGTTTTTACTCAAAGCTCCCCATTTTCAGGAAGTTCACTTCCTCCTGGGTGAGGTAGCGCCAGCGTCCGCGGGGCAGGTTCTTCTTGGTGAGGCCTGCGAAGTAAACGCGGTCGAGCTTGGTCACGTGATAGCCGAGCGACTCGAAGATGCGGCGCACGATGCGGTTGCGTCCCGAGTGGATCTCGATGCCGGCCTGGTTGCGGTCGGTGTCGGTGGCATACGAGATGGCGTCGGCGTGGATGGGGCCGTCCTCAAGCTCGATGCCGTCGGCGATGCGCTGCATGTCCTCTTCGGCGATGTCCTTGTCGGTCCAGACGTGATAGATTTTCTTCTTCACGTATTTGGGGTGGGTGAGTTTCGAGGCCAGGTCGCCGTCGTTGGTGAGCAGGAGCACGCCGGTGGTGTTGCGGTCGAGACGTCCCACGGGGTAGATGCGCTCTGTGCATGCGCCCTTCACGAGATCCATCACCGTGGTGCGGCCGTTGGGGTCGTCAGAAGTGGTAACGCAGTCTTTGGGCTTGTTGAGCAGGATGTAGCACTTGCTTTCGAGTGCCACGATCTTCTCGTTGTATTCAACGGTGTCATCGTGGCCGATCTTTGTGCCCAGTTCGGTGACCACCTTGCCGTTTACCTTCACCAGACCCTGCTGGATGAACTCGTCGGCCTCGCGGCGCGAGCAGATGCCGGCGTTGGCCATGAACTTGTTGAGGCGGATCTGCTCGTTGGGATCGGGCAGCGGCAGCTCGTATTCGATGCGTTTGGGACGCGGCGTGAAGCTCTTGCCCTGGCGTACGGGACCACCCTGCTGGCGGTTGTGGTTATTGTAGCCTCCCTGACGGTTGTTGTAGCCTCCCTGGCGGTTATTGTTGTAGCCCCCCTGCTGACGGTAGTTGTTGTAGCCCCCCTGACGGTTGTTGTTGTAACCGCCCTGGCGGGGCTGATAGCCGCCCTGGCCGTAGCTGTTGCGCTGGTAGGGGCGCTGGCCTTCGGGGTTGTAGCCACCCTGCATGCCCTCGCCGCCCTGCTGACGGTCGGCGTTATAAGATCCCTTGTCGTAGCTGTTGTGTTCGGCACCGGTCGACTCCATGCCCGGAGTCTGCTGGATGCGAGGCCTTTTAGGCTTTTTCGGTTCGTTGGTTTCCATGATTTAAGAATGATTTCCGAGTTCTAAGCGGCAAATTTCCCACTGCCTCGCGGCAGTCGTCGGGAGTGAATTGTAACTTAAAAACGCGTCGGTGGTGGATAGTTTGTTGTTTGTTGAAGATTTTTTTGTTGGTTGGCTTTTAAGTGCTTTTTGATGAGACAAAATTAGACATTATTTCACTATAAAACAAAAAAATGCACCGTTTGGATGCACTTTTTTTGCAATAACTGTAATTTTTTTCGACATCAGTGTGCCAAGGCGGCGATGCAGATGTAGACCATCGTGGCGGCGTTGACTGCGATGACGGCCGAGATGCCGCTTGCCGTGACGGTGGTGCCCAGGGTAAGCGCGTTCCCTCCGGGAAGCATTATGCGGGGCAGCAACGCCGTGGTGTAGCTTACGAACGGGGTGGTGCAGCGTTCGGAAATGACACTCTGCGGGGTCGCGCGGTCAAACAGCCGCCTTACGGCGAAGTAGCATCCGGCTCCCACTGCCGAGCCTATGATGGTGCCCGCAAGCAGGTCGCCGGGGTAGTGCACCCCCAGGTAGAGGCGCGTGTACGAGTTCATCACGGCCCACCCGAGCATGAATACCGCAAAACCGCGCCGGTGCACAAGCAGGCTCATGAACATGGCCAGGGCGAACGAGTTGGCGGCGTGGCACGAGGGGAATCCGTAGCGCCCGCCCCGGTAGCCGTCGACGATATAGGCCATCTGCGACAGGGTGTTCTGCAGGTTCGACGGGCGCAGACGCTCCACTGCCGGACGGATGAATGTGGCGCACACCTGGTCGGTGATGGTCACGGCAAGTACCACGCCGAAGAGGTAAAACAGCATCTTCGGCCAGCGGCACGCGCGCCACATCATGAACACCAGGGCCGCGTACATCGGCACCCAGACGAAACGTCCGGTGAACGTTTTCATGAAACCGTCGAAGAACGGAGAGCTCGCGCCGTTGAAAAAGAGAAATACCTGCGTGTCTATGTCGTTAAGGAACTCTATCATCGGTATCGGAGAGATCGGTTTGTAGGATAATGATAAGGTATTTACGGCAAAATTACAGATTTATTTGGTGAGCGCCCAAATCTTAGGCAGATTTAACACTCGGGGGCTTTCACTGCCCCAGCAGAAATATGGTCGGCGTCTTGGCATAGTCATATTTGGCGCGGGCCCACTCGGAGAGGGGCATCACCTTCACCGATTCAGCGGGGCCGGTGATGTCTGAGGCCACGCAGAGGCGCAGGTCGCCGGGCAGGGCTTTGGCCAGCTCGGCGATGAGGCGGTTGTTGCGGTAGGGGGTCTCGATGAAAATCTGCGTCTGCCCCTCGCGGCGCAGGCGCCGTTCCATCTCGCGCAGGACGCGTGTGCGGGCGCCGCTCTCGACGGGCAGATATCCCGCGAAAGCGAAACTCTGGCCGTTGAACCCCGAGGCCATCAGCGACAGCAGTATGCTCGACGGCCCTGTCATGGGCACCACCGTTATGCCGCGGCGGTGCGCCTCGGCCACGGCCAGGGCGCCGGGGTCAGCC
>USKE01000202.1 GCA_900555165.1 uncultured Porphyromonadaceae bacterium
GCGGAAGCGGCGACAAGCGCCCCGAGCATCATCATGGCTGTTAGATCTGTCTTTATTCTGTTCATTGTATCAACGGTTTCGATTAGTCACTGTAACCTGCAAACAAGCTTTTTTACCTGTAGAAACTGTGCCAGTCCTACCTTAAACTATTTTACCTTGAATCCATTGTCTCTCAATGGAAAAGATTAAAATGTGTCAAAACGCATTATGACGGTCAATTTTTATAACCGGATGGCGAGGGCGTTGCCAGAATGGTCCAGATGGCACGCCCTCTTTTCGCTGATGCAAAACTACTACATTAGCGTGGAGAGACCATATAAAAAATCGTGCATAGTATATCAAAATTGTTGTATTGACCGATTTTTAAAACCTTATACACTCTTTTTCATAGGATTATCGTTAAATTTGCAGAACCTTAATCAACCACGACACAATGTACCGTAGTATTTTATACATCCTGTGGCTTGCAGCGTTGCTCACGGCAGCAGGCTGCACGGACAGCAAAGTTTACAAAATCGGTGTATCCCAATGCAGTCAGGACGACTGGCGCTCGAAGATGAACGAGGAGATAAACCGCGAGATAATGTTTCACGAGGATGCGGTGGTGGAAATTCGCTCGGCCGACGACAGCAACGAAAAGCAGATTGCCGACATACGGTATTTCGCCGACAACGGGTTCGACATCCTGATTGTCTCGCCCAACGAGGCGGCCGCTCTTACGCCCGTTATCAAGGAGGTGTATGAAAGCGGAATGCCGGTGGTGATTTTCGACCGCAACATAAACGGCGACACCTACACGGCACGCATCGGCGTGAATGACGAGGCTCTTGGCCGTTCGGCAGCACATTATGCGCTGCATCTCCTCGGCAAAGGCGCCGCGGCAATAGAAATTTTCGGCCTGAAAGGCTCCACTCCCGCCGAAGGGCGTCACAACGGCTTCGTGAGGGAATTTCAGGACAACGGAGGCACTCTTCTGGCAAGTGTACCCGGCAACTGGAACAAAGAGGATGCTGTCCCGGTGGTGGACTCACTCCTGAACACATATCCCGACGTTGACCTTATATATGCACACAACGACCGCATGGCCATCGGAGCCTCTGAGGTGGCGCGCCGCCGCGGTCTCGACAGCATACGCATAATCGGTATCGACGCCGCACCCGCCATAGGCATACGCGCTGTGGCCGACTCGGTCATCGACGCCACATTCCTCTATCCCACCGAAGGGCACCGCCTGATACAGCGGGCGTTGCAGATTCTGAAGAAGGAGCCGTACCCGCACGAGGAGGTCATCCCCGCATCGTCGGCCGTTGACCTCACCAACGCCGACATACTGCTTCTGCAGAACGAGGCCATAGCGCAGGAAACCGCCAAGATGCACCTGCTCAAAGCGCGCATCGACGCCTACTGGGCGCAGCATTCGTCGCAGACCTCGCTGTTCTACGCCAGCATAGCCATCCTGGTACTGCTGTTCGGCGTTCTTTTTCTGGTGCTCAGAGCCTACTGGCAGCACCGGCGTCACCAGCGCGTGCTCATGGAGCAGAACCGTCTGCTTGAGGAACAGCGCGACAAACAGCAGCAGCTCAATGAACAGCTGAAAGAGGCCACACAGTCAAAACTGGTGTTCTTCACCAACGTGTCGCACGACCTGCGCACGCCGCTTACGCTGATCGCCGAGCCGGTGGCGCAGCTTGCCGCCGCCGACAACCTCACCCCGGGGCAGCACACGCTCATGAAGATCGCCAACAAGAACGTGAAGATTCTTCAGCGGCTCATAAACCAGATTCTCGACTTCCGCAAGTACGAGAGCGGCAAGCTCGACCTTCACCTTGCCGAGACCGATATGCGCGCCACCATGCTCGAGTGGGTGGAATCGTTCGTGCCTATGGCCCGCGGGCGCCACATAAAACTTGAATACAGCATCCCCGAGGGGGAGGGGTGGCGCATGGCCGTCGATACCGAGAAGATAGAGCGCGTTTTCTTCAACCTGCTCTCGAACGCCTTCAAATACACCCCCGACAACGGCACCATACATCTCGACTGCCGGTGCGACGGCAGCACGCTCACCTTCTCGGTGGCCGATACCGGCACGGGAATCGCCCCCGAAGACCTCGGGCGCGTGTTCGAGCATTTCTATCAGGGAGAGAAGATACATGCCAAAGGGTCGGGCATCGGCCTGTGGCTGGCGAAATCGTTCGTGGAGCTCCACGGCGGCGCCATCGAGGTGGAGAGCACCGTCGGCAAAGGCACGAAATTTACCGTCACCCTCCCTGTGCGCCATGTGGCCGACGATGCCGTCAAGGCCGAGCGCAACATCTCCGACACCGACATCCGCGCCGAACTTGAGGTCATCGAGCCCACGGACGCCGAGCTTGACAATGACCGTCCCCGCCTGCTCGTGATCGACGACAACCCCGACATACGCCGCATGGTCACCCAGTTGCTGGCCGACGACTATAACGTCATCACCGCGCCCGACGGCCGCGAGGGTGTGCGCATGGCCGCCCGTTATGTGCCCGACCTTATAATATGCGACGTGATGATGCCCGGCATGGACGGCATGGAGTGTTGCAAGCGCATCAAGGCCGAAGTGTCGACCTCGCACATACCGTTGCTGATGCTCACGGCCTGCTCGCTCGACGAACAGCGCATTGAGGGGTATGACAGCGGCGCTGACGGCTATCTGGCCAAACCGTTCAACAGCGCCGTGCTGAAATCGCGGTGCGCCGCGCTGATCGCCAACCGCAAGCGCATACGCGACCTCTTCGAGAGCCGCGTGCCGGGCGCACCCGCCCAAGCCATGGAACGCAACGAAAGCGCCCCGGCACTTCCGCAGGGCGACATCGACAGTGATTTCTACCGCCGGTTCCTTGCCGAGTTCAACAGCCGCATGAGTGACGCGACGCTTAATGTCGAGACCCTGGCGGCCGCCATGGGGCTGGGGCACTCGCAGTTCTACCGCAAGATAAAGGCGCTTACAAACTATACTCCCGTGGAGCTGATGCGCAAACTGCGCCTTGAGCAGGCGCGCGCCATGCTCGTGTCGACCGACCGCAACATCAGCGAGATCGCCTACGAGGTGGGATTCTCCACCCCGGCCTACTTTACCAAATGTTACAGGACCGCCTACGGCGAGACGCCCACCGAACTGCGCGACCGCCTCGGCGCCGGCGCATGAGCATGCCCCCTCCGCCTCCCGCACACAGAGCCGCGGCCACCCCGACAATGGGTGGCGGCGGCTTTTCTGCACACCCACAATGTATTACATCTGTGAAAAAATCTGCAATTGATATAAAAAATCTGTCATGGCTCAAATTTTCACAGTTGATGCCAGATATTTTGTAGGTACCCGTGCCGCCTGTTAAATAATTTTGTGGCACAAACAATCCAAGCTAACCTAAGAAAAACAAATCATGAAAAAAACACTCCTTAGTGCAATCCTGATGTTCATCATGGCATTGGCGGCACACGCACAGAATATCACTGTGCACGGGACAGTGATTTCGCGCTCCGACGACGAGCCGCTTATCGGCGCGTCGGTGCTCTGTGAGGCCACAAAGGCCGGTGTCTCTACCGACATCGACGGCCGGTTTGAACTGTCAGTCCCCGCCGGGTCAACCCTCAAGGTATCTTACGTAGGCTATGTGACCGCCGAGGCCAAGGCCCAGCCCGAGATGACCGTCTACCTCGACGAGAACTCGGCAATGCTCAACGAAGTGGTCGTAATCGGTTACCAGACCGTGCGCAAGGCCGACCTCACCGGCGCCGTGTCGGTGATGAACATGAAAGAGCCCCTGAGCGAGAACTCGGGCAACATCATGAACTCGATGGCCGGCAAGCTCCCCGGCGTGAACGTGGTGCCTGACGCCGCCCCCGGCGGTACCGGCTCGATTCGCGTGCGCGGTATGTCGACAGCCAACTCGAGCAACGACCCTCTATATATTATCGACGGTGTGCCCACCGACCTTGGTCTGAACAACCTCAACCCGCAGGACATAGAGCGCCTCGATGTGCTCAAGGACGCCTCGGCCACAGCCATCTACGGTTCGCGCGGCGCCAACGGCGTGGTGATGATCACCACCCGCAAG
>USKE01000203.1 GCA_900555165.1 uncultured Porphyromonadaceae bacterium
GTGCCGGCCTGCCCCATGTCGACGGTGAGCTGACGGGCAATGTCGCCGGCTGCGGCAGGTGTGACTGTAACGTCGACGGTGGCGGTGGCTCCGGCGGCAACTGTAGCCGATGAAACCGTTGCGGTGACAACGCCGTCGTCACCGGCACCGGTCACAGTAAGGTCAAACGGCTTGCGGCCTGTATTGAGCACCTGAATCTGGCGACTTTCGTTCCTGCCCACCACAATCTGCCCGAAGTCTATCGCCTCGGGGGTCACGGTGGCGGCATATTCCTGACCTACGTCACCTGCGGCAGTCTCAGCGGCGAAGGTGCTGATGGCGGGACTGCTCAGGCGTATCGCCAGGGCCGTAGGTTCACTGACACTGCCGATCATCAGATTCCATGTCGCGTCGGTCGACGCCCAGGTGAAGTCGAGCGGCTCGGTGCCGATGTTCCACGTGCCGTCGGCCAGCTGTGTGGCCTTGAATACGCTCACGCCATATCCGCCGTACGATTCGATTTTGGCCACAGAAAGCATCACCGCACCCTGCACGGCAGGCGAAATCATGTAGACACTGTGCTGACGGGGATAGTTACGTATCGGGTTGGAATCGTCTATGCCTATACCCATGGTGCCGTCGGTCGTGCTCGACACGAAATATTCCGTGCTTGCCTTGGCCTCCTCGAATTTATATTCGTAAATATCATAATCATATATGTCGGTGACAACCCATCCGGTCCACCCTTCGGGAAGTGTCTTTGCGGGCAGATTGAACGCGGCGGTGTATCCGTCGGGAGCCACCATTCCGCTGCCGGCAAGCTGGATGCCGAATGTGCCGGCCTGCCCGAGGTCGAGGGTGAGCTGCCCGGTGAAGTCGCCGGGGGCTGTGGGTGAGAAAGTCACGGGGATTTCTACCGACGCACCCGGGGCGATGGTGGCCGCGGGCAGTGTGGCCGAGAACGGAGCGGCAGGAGCCGTCATCGAGATGTCAAGCGGCTGCACACCCGAGTTCGTCACCGTAATCCTTCCCTGGGCGGTATTGCCAGCGAGCGTGACAGGGAAGGCAAGCTCAGACGCGCTGACCGATGCCTCGTACTGCGCCTGCTCGCCGTATGTGAATGTGGTCTTGGGCAGGAAGTTGCTGCCATAAACGGAATAACCCATTGTGGTATAAGCCGCAGTGGGCTGGTCGGGATCCACTCCCAGGAACGTAGCGTGCGGATATGCCGAACCGGCCGAGCCGAGACTGATCTGCATCACCAGGTTTGAGCCAGTATAAGTATATGGCGTCGTGAGCCTGAACGTGAGCAGACGGCCACCGGCCATACCCTCCATGGCGCCCGAATATGCCACATTCTCTACATTCAGGAAGTCAGTGTACGAGCCTTCGGTTAGGGTGAAGGTCTCCTGCGCGGTCTCGCCGAATGTCACACGCATGTCAGAGGCCGACCAATCGCCGGTATAGCCCTCGTCATTGAGATAGAACTGTACCTCGCGAATCGCACTGCCGGTCATCCCGGCAAGCTGCGACGCCGGATAGATGATCTGCGTGCGGCAGCTGGCGTTGTCGAGATAATAGAAGTGGAACGGCACATACGAGCTTTCCGCCGTGCCGTCGTTTACGGTGAGCGTAGCGCCATGCGCAGGTGGCACACCCAGGCCGCAACATAGCAGTGCCACGGCTGTCAGTTGTTTGGTAATGTTCATTCAATCAATATATTACGAAATTATGACTATCTAACATCGATAACCGGCTCCTGTAACGCAAGGCCGCGAGGATATTCTTGATGCTCTTGAGATGGCAAATATACAGTAATTTTGCAAATATACAGCCATTCCGACAGCATTTAGAGCAAATTTATGACGCGACTACGCCCTCACTGTGACATACGCCCACCCCATGAGTCCCGGTTTTAACATGCCCATATAGTGTCATATTGTTAAAAATCGCTAACTTTGCACCCTGTTAACAGCAACAGCAATTTCAACGTAAAAAGACTTATGGCCACAGGGTTTGACAACGACAAGTACATCCGCATCCAGTCAGAGCACATAAAAGAACGCATCGCCCACTTCAAGGGGAAACTCTACCTCGAACTGGGTGGCAAGCTCTTCGACGACTATCACGCCAGCCGCGTGCTCCCCGGGTTCCAGCCCGACTCGAAACTGCGCATGTTCAGTCAGATAAGCGACCAGATCGAGATTGTGATCGTGATCAGCGCCGAGGATATCGTGAAGAACAAGGTGCGCGCCGACCTGGGCATAACCTACGACGAGGATGTGCTGCGCCTGCGCGACGAGTTCATCGGACGCGGTTTCAAGGTAGGCTCGGTAGTCATAACCCACTATAACGGCCAGAGCGCCGCCGACGATTTCCGTCGCCGCCTGGAACGCCTGGGCATCCGCTCGTATGTGCATTACCTGATTGACGGCTATCCCCTGAACGTGGGGCTGATAGCCAGCGACGAGGGGTTCGGTAAGAACGACTATGTGGAGACAGAGCGCCCGCTGGTGATCGTCACCGCCCCCGGCCCCGGCTCGGGCAAGATGGCCGTGTGCCTGTCGCAACTCTACAACGAGCACAAGCGCGGCATCGAGGCCGGATATGCTAAGTTCGAGACCTTCCCGGTGTGGAACCTGCCGCTGAAACACCCGGTGAACATAGCCTACGAGGCCGCCACCGCCGACCTCAACGACGTGAACATGATCGACCCGTTCCACCTCGAGGCTTACGGCAAGATCGCCGTGAACTATAACCGCGACATCGAGATCTTCCCGGTGCTCAACGCCCTGTTCGACCAGATCTACGGCACCAACCCCTACAAGTCGCCCACCGACATGGGCGTGAACATGGTGGGTTTCTGCATCAGCGACGACGAAGAATGCTGCCGCGCCTCGAAAGACGAGATCATACGCCGCTACTATGACGCCACCAACAAGTTCGCCAACGGCGTCAACAACGAGGCCGAGGTGCAGAAGATACAGCTGCTGCTCAACCAGGCCCGCATCACCACCGACTTCCGCCGCGTCACCGTGGCCGCACGCGAGCGCCGCGACCGGTGCGGCAAGAACTGCGCCGCAATCGAGCTTGCCGACGGCACCATAATCACCTCAGAGACCTCAGACCTGCTCGGCCCGAGCGCCGCGCTGATACTAAACGCCATCAAGCACCTGGCCGGCATAGCGCACGAGGTGAAACTGATTCCGCAGGCCATGATCGAGCCGATTCAGACCACAAAGGTGCGTTATCTGGGCGGCCATAACCCGCGGCTGCACACCGACGAGGTGCTGGTGGCCCTCTCGGTGGTGTCGCAGGCCGACGAGAACTGCCGCCGCGCCCTGGCCGAACTGCCGCGCCTGCGCGGATGCCAGGTACATTCCACGGTGATGCTCTCTGAGGTAGACCGCAAGATCTTCAAGAAACTGGGCGTGGGTCTGACCTGCGACCCCGTGCGCAAGAAAAGCCGCAAGAACTGACCCCCCGTTTCCATATAAATAAAACATATAGAGGAGTGTGTGTCAAAATGCACTTATTACAGCCGCGAGTCACGAAACGGTGTGCAGGCGTGAATGATATTGAAAAATTTTGTAACTTTGCAAGTTGAAAGGGATTATGCCCTGAAGATATTTTTCCTGAGTTGAAATGAACATCTCTTACAGCTGGTTGAAGGATTATGTGACCTTTGACCTCGACCCGAAACAGGTAAGCGACGCCCTGACTTCCACGGGCCTCGAAACAGACGGCCTCGAGGAGGTCGAGTCGATACGCGGCGGCCTCAAGGGGATCGTGGTGGGCAAAGTGCTCACCTGCGTCGACCACCCCGACAGTGACCACCTGCACATCACCACCGTCGACCTCGGGCAGGGCGAACCCGTGCAGATTGTCTGCGGCGCCCCGAACGTGGCCGCCGGAGAGAAAGTGATCGTCGCGACGATCAATTCGACGCTTTATCCCACGGGAGAGCAGAACGGATTCAACATCAAGAAAAGCAAGATACGCGGCGTCGAGTCGCTGGGCATGCTCTGCGCCGAGGACGAAATAGGCGTCGGCACGGCCCACGACGGAATTATCGTGCTGCCGCAGGACGCGGCGGCCGG
>USKE01000204.1 GCA_900555165.1 uncultured Porphyromonadaceae bacterium
GCTATGCTCCTTCGTTCAAACTCAGAATCCGTCTCAAATTTTCGGCCGGAACGTTAACATTTATTTTTAAACAGCCTCTAAATCTGTTTTTTCAGGCTGGCCGGTGAGTAGATGTTTCCCGTGATGGCGTTATTAGAAGAGTATAAACCATAAATCTATCATTCATGAAGAAAAGCATTTTACTTCTGTCTTGCATGGCCGGGCTTCAGGCATTCGCCGCTACCGGGATTGTTCCCGGCACACCCTACTATATGCGTAATGTCGCTAACGGGAAATTCCTCACAGCGGGTGGCTGGTGGGGCACTCACGCCATTGTCGGTGAGTCAGGCATTCCCGTGACGTTCGAGGTGGCCGGCGGAGCCGACCAGTTCCGTGCCGTCAACCCTTCCGGTTACTTCCAGGGAAGGGATATCTATCTTGACAAATCCATAGGCGAGTCTTGTGTGTGGAGTGTCGAGACAGTCGGCAGCGGCAAGTTCGTGTTCAAATACATGGTAGAAGGCCAGGAGAAAGCCGTCGGAATGGATGGCGACATGTATATCAACGACTGCCCGCTCAACGCCGGTGATGCTGCACAGCAGTGGGAACTGTTCACCCGTGAGGAACTGGTTCAGCAGCTCGCCGGAGCAGGAGCTGATAATCCTGCCAACGCCACATTCCTCTTTCCCGGCGCGTCTATCATTCCCAACAGCACCGAAAACTCCAGATGGGTGCGCACAGACGCCGGCGAGAATGCCCTGTTCGAGCTGGCCTCGGCTACCACTGACGACGACGCCTGGCGTTTCACCCGTGTATACAAGTCTTACAACGACCGGGTGGATGATGGGGCAACCACTGCCTACACAATCACCAACCTCGCCGAGGGGCTTCCCGCGGGCGATTATGTGATGTCGGGATATGTGGTTTCCGACGGGGCGAGTCCCGCTATGACGGTCAATGGCCTTGATGTGGCATTTGACCGTGTTGGCGACGGGGCGACATTCAGTGCCATCGACTTCGGCACGGCAGTCTACGAAGGCCGTCACAAGGTGCAGGTTCCGGTCAATGTGACCGACGGCAGACTTGAGGTCAAGTTTGTCAAGGGTCCCGACTCCAATCCGACTGTCCTTTATTTCGACAACTTCGAGCTGCTCTACATCGGAAACAATGGCGGGAATCCCTACGATGTGATGTACAGGAATGTCAAGGAGGCTATGGCTGACGCCGACGCCATCGCCGCCCGTCTTGGCCTCGCAGGATTTGACAACAGCCAGGTCGAGGAGCGCTGGAGAGACCATAAGATCACCGGCGACGGCACCGAGGAGGTACATATGACCTACGAGGCTCTTGCCGCCGCATGCAAGGCTCAGGCCAATGTGCCTGCCGATATGACTTACGCCATACTCAACCCCAGTTTCGAGCTTGGCTCATGGGGCTGGACTTTCGCTACCGGCGGAGACACCGTCGTGACGGAGAACAAGGATGGCAAGGCAACCGAAGGCGGCGACGGAAAATATCTCTACAACACCTGGGATGACGCCAAGGGACACACAGTCTCACAGACAATCAACGGTCTTCCCGCAGGCAAGTATGTGGCTGCCGTGAAGGTTTCCGCTCCTGCCAACAGCACCGTCTTCATTTTCGCCAATGACAGCCACCAGGGGGTGACAGTTCCCGAGGATTCCAACGAAGGAGTATTCCGGAAGGTCGAGGTTGAGTTTGACCTCGCGCCATCCACGCCTCTTGTTCTCGGGGTCGCCGGCGGTGATGAGGAGGGCAACTTCATTGCCGAGAATGGCGCATGGTTCCGTGCCGACAACTTCACGCTCACCCATATGATACTCTCGGGTGTGGAATCGGTTCTTGATGATTGCGAAGATGCCCCCATTGAATATTACAATCTGCAGGGTATCAGGGTCGCGACTCCCGCCGCCGGACAGATTTACATCATCAGGCAAGGCCCGAAAGCCAGAAAAGTCGTGATGTGACAGCGGCCGCCGGCTGATACCTCGGCAAAGTCAAAGCGGGGAGTCCTCCAGAAGATTCGGATTCCCCGCTTTTTTAAACAGCCTCTTAGTTCATAATCGATGCCGTACATCTGCACATACAAATGTACGGTACTTGTAGTATCTGTTTTTTATGAAAAGATTATTGGCCGCGGCCATTTGTGCATCATTCGGCCTTGTGAGCCTCCAGGGCCGGGAATGGCGCGTGAAAACCGGAAGTGCGGGAGAAATCACCGTGACATGCCAGCAGCCTGACGCCTGGGAGTTTGGCATCAGGGTGGATTCCGTGGATGGTAAGGAAATACTAACCGTGACGCTTGTCTCTGACAGCTTGCGGCTCCCGCCCAGGTTTGATGTGTCTATGTCGGTGCCCCAGCTTGACATCCATCATCTGTGGCGCCCCGGCGACATGGACCGGTGTCAGCTGCGCCCCGACTGGATGGGCTATTATACGAGCCATCTGGCCTTCGATATGCCCATATATGCTTTTATAAACGGCAACAACGGCAACCGGCTGACCGTCACCGCGGGCGAACCATTGCGTAAGGTGGACGCGCAGTTCGGGCTGGTCGAGGAAGGTAGCAATATATTCGGGAAACTCAGCTATTTCAACGGCCCGCAGGCTCCGATGACCCGGTATGAGACCAGCATAATGCTCGATTCCCGGCCGGTGATGTGGAGCGAGGCTGTCAGGGACGGCGCCGACTGGATGACGGCCGCAGCCGGAGTGAGACCGGTCGTGGCTCCGCCCGAGGCATTCGCCCCGCTTTACTCAACATGGTATAATTTCCATCAGAATGTCACTGCCCAGGGCGTGGAGCGCGAATGCCTTGAGGCATCGCGGCTGGGAATGAAGACCATTATTCTCGATGACGGCTGGCAGACGGATGACAACAACCGGGGATATGCTTTCTGTGGCGACTGGGAGGTGAGTCCCAACCGGTTCCCTGATTTCGCCTCGCATGTGAAGCGTGTGCAGGACATGGGTATGAAGTATATGGTGTGGTATTCTGTCCCCTATGTCGGGAAAAAGAGCCGCAACTACGGGCGGTTCAAGGGGAAGTATCTGAGCGAGTCGGCAGACGTTTGTGTGCTTGATCCACGTTTTCCTGAAGTCAGGGAGTTCCTCTGCTCGACGTATGAGAACGCGATGAAAGAATACGGACTCGACGGATTCAAACTCGATTTTATCGACAGTTTCAGTTTCGACAGCTGGGATCCGGCGGAGGCTGACAATTATGCCGGACGCGACATCAAATCGCTCCCGGCAGCCATAGATGTGCTGATGAAGGAGATTTACCGGCGGCTGAGCGCAATCAGACCGGACGTGCTGCTTGAATTCCGCCAGCGTTACATGGGTCCGGCCATGCGTCAGTATGGCAACATGTTCCGTGCAGGAGACTGTCCGGCCGACCTTCAGGGCAACCGCCAGCGCATAGCAAACTTGCGGTTGACCTCGGGGGAGAGCGCAGTACATTCGGATATGCTGGAATGGAATCTGGCCGAGACGCCGGAAAATGCCGCCCGCCACATCCTTTCGGCCCTGTTTGGCGTCGTGCAGTATTCTATGATGCTCGGGGATTTGCCTGAAAGTCATATGGAGGTCATAAGGCATTGGCTTGAATTCTCGCAGACCCACCGCGAAACCCTGCTCAGGTCAGAGTTCCGCCCATATCATCCGGAGGCATGTTATCCCGTCATCGAGGCAGAGAGCGACGATGAGCTGATTGTGGCGGTCTATGATGACATGAGTGTGCCGCAGATGAAGACATCCGGGAAGACAACTTACGTCATCAACGCCACCGGCACCCCCTCCCTGGTGCTGGACATGCCTGTCGCTCCCCGGAAGGTCATGGCATACGATGTGTATGGGCGTGAAGCCGCCGTCCCTGAAATAGCCGGAGGGGTGCAGCGTGTCACAGTCCCGGTAAGCGGTTATATTAAGATTGAATATTAAGAGGCGGCGATGCCTGGTTAACTAAAGTTAAATGTGGCCCGCGGTGTTTTAAGAGGCTGTTTAATAATAAATGTTAACGTTCCGGTGGTCGGTTTTTGAGATA
>USKE01000205.1 GCA_900555165.1 uncultured Porphyromonadaceae bacterium
CCCCAGCCACATCGGCGGCGACCGCCGCCTCATCGCCCCGCTGATGCAGGAGGCTCTTGACCTGGGGTTTGACGGATTTCTGGTTGAATCGCACTGCGACCCTGACAATGCACTCAGCGACAGCGCCCAGCAGGTCACCCCCGCGCGCCTGCGCGAGATTACCGACTCGCTTGTCAGACGTCGCGGCACAGCCGCCACGCCGTCGCTCACAGCTCTGCGCGACGAGATAGACGCCCTCGACGACAGCCTCATACAACTGCTCGCACGCCGCATGGAAATATCGCGCGCCATCGGCCACATCAAGAAAGCCACCGACATGGCCGTCGTGCAGCCCGACCGCTACGAAAAACTTATGACCGCCCGACTCGACCAGGCCACACACGCCGGCCTTTCCGAGCAGTTCATGCGCGACATCTTCACCCTTATCCACCAGGAATCGGTGGCCCGGCAGGCCGCCATCATGAATTCCCCCGACCAGAGGTAACATCCCCCATAACTCCCACGACTCCCATAACTCCCATTTTGCTTGATGGGAGTTATGGGAGTCATGGGAATTATTGGAATTATGGGAATTATGGGAGTCATGGGAACTCTTGTCAGAAGGCGGTGTCGTTGAGCAGATGGTCGCCGAGACGCTTTTCAAGGCGTGCGAAATCCTTGGTGCGCAGGTAGGCGTCAATCGAGGCACAATGGCTGTCGTTGTGCATGTCGGTGCCAATGAAATCGACCCACCCCTTGTCAACGAGCTCCTCGGCCATCTTGCGCTGCCCTTTGCCGTAATGGCCGGCAAGCGACAGCAGGTTTATCTGAAACAGTGTTCCCGATTCCTTCAGCTGACGGTAGCGCTCGGGCTTTGCAAAATAATACCCGTAGCGTTCGGGGTGGGCAAGTATGGGCTTGTAACCTCTGATTTTAAGGTCGAACAGCGTGGCGTCGAGGTTCCACGCCTCCTGCACGAACGAGTTCTCTACAAGCAGATAGCCGTTGGGGAACGGCCGCAGGTTGCCTGCGGCGAGCTGTTCCTGGAAAAAGCCGTCAAGACGGTACTCGGCCGAATGATGTAGTTCTATGTCTACGCCACGGTCGGCCACGGCACGGCACAGTTTCTCGAATGCCGGTTCTATGGTTTCGG
Source organism: uncultured Porphyromonadaceae bacterium (assembly GCA_900555165.1). Classification (GTDB taxonomy): domain Bacteria; phylum Bacteroidota; class Bacteroidia; order Bacteroidales; family Muribaculaceae; genus UBA7173. The sequence goes on from USKE01000205.1 coordinate 1,133, forward strand.
GAGTGTTCTCGAAAGTATCCTGTGTGACATGCGGCGTGGCAAAGACACGGGTAAAGCCCCACTCGCGCTGACGTTCCACAAGTTTCGAGGCGTTTCCCGCCTCCTGCTGGCCGTCATCGATGCCCGGCACCAGATGACAGTGCATGTCGGTATGGTAAAACAGCGCGTCGGCCGATGATTTCTGTTTATGGAAAAAGTCAAACATATTTAAGGTTAATGGCGATGGAAGAGGTTTTGTTCAGATATAAAACGGGAAGAGGCACACCGAGGGCACATCCCCGGGGCTCAGCGTGACAGGAATTTGTTCCTGACATGTGCCAGAATCATGCGCCGGGTCTCGCCGTCGATGGCGAATATCCAGCCGAGCAGAGTCGTCCACAGCGCCGACGACACCACGGTCATCACAAGCTGCATGAAGCCGGTGGTTCCGTGCAGTGGAATCCAGGTAAGCGCTGCCGACGCCACAAGTATGGCCAGCGGAGTCACGATACCCCTGAGCCAGAAACGGCGCGCGCCGAAGGCCCTGACCTTCTGTTTCAGTATCAGCGTGTCTGACGCCACGATGGCGAACATGAACACCACATGCACCGCATACACCACGGGTGGATTGTCGGTAAGCCTCAGCATCAGCCACATGGCCAGCAGCTCGACAAGATACATCGTGCCTGTTATGACACTCAGACCTGTGATGCGGCCCGTGGCGTGCACACCGATGGTAAGCACCTCGTTGAGCAGTTCGCCGCATACGGCCATAAGCGCCAGGCGCGCGAACACCGTGGTATAGTGCGGCACCTCCACAAGCCAAAGGCCGAGAAGATACTCCATGTCAATGATCACCGGCACGATTATCAGACCCACCAGCAGGAGGCTGAACCGCGCGCAGTTCACCAGCAGACGCGACATATATTCGTAGTCGCCGCGGGCATACTGCTGCACAATCTGCGGCCTGAAGGCCGTGATCACCGATGTGGCGAAACTTGTGACGGTGGTTGATATCGTGGTGGTGAGGCCGGCGGCGGCGTTGAGCACGGTGCCCCCGATGCGGTTGAGCATCACTGGCAACCCCTGCAGACGCAGTGTGAGGCAGAACTGGCTGTAGACATTCCAGCCGCAGAACTTCAGCAAAGCCTTGATGATTTCGGGCGGATTGCCAAGCGACCAGCGCGCCTCGGCGAAGTGCATACGGCAATATACGGCATACATGAGTCCCACGGCAAGCACGGCCACGAACATCAGGCCTGAAAAGACTATCAGATTGTCGGCAGTGGCCCAGAACATCAGCAGCATAGCTATGCCGAGTTTCACAAGCACGTTTATCACGGCCACCACAGCATAATACCCCATGCGCTCATGGGCTATTATAAGTCCCATATAGGGCACCTGAAGTATCAGCACAAGCATCCCCCCGACAGCGAACTGATATGTCCAGTTGGCGGCGCACATGCGCTGCGGGGCTATGACCAGCTCGTTGTTCACGTACCACAGGCCCAGCGTCTCGGCCAGCACAAGCAGTATCAGTGCTATGGCGGCATGCACGGTCATCGACGACGAGAATGTCTGCCTCAGACGCAACGCCGACCCGGCACCCAGTTCGTAGGCCAGAAACCGCGACGACGCACCGGCCATGGCTCCGTTGACGAAACCGAAGACCATGACGATGCCGCCCACCAGCGAATAGATGCCATAGTTGTGCACGCCCAGTACATCGAGCACCACCCGCCATGTGTACAGCGAGATGAAGATGGTGAGCAACATGCGTCCATACAGGTATATGGTGTTGCGGGCTATGCGTTTGTCGTTATGAGTGGGCACTGTGATGTTCGTTCCTGAGTTGCAAAGTTAGCAAATTTCCGGTGAAATCACAACGCTCCATGGCCGGTGGCCGCAAGAGCCTGCTCCACCCTGCTCCATGCCTGCGCCCTGTAGCCGGTAAAGGCCGGCGCGGTTGCCCGGTGCGTGCGGTAGAACGTGAGCAGTTCACCCCCGCCGGGCAGAGAGCCATGTTCGGTCACCCAGGCCGCGAGCAAGTCACATTTGCGGCCGAAAGTGATGTCGCGACGCGAACGGGGCAGGTCGGCATGGGCGGCGATAAAGTTTTCAAGTTCGGCACGCTGGGCATCGGTGACGGCGATGTTGCCGTGCATCACATTGTATATCCACCGGTTGAGCGCCGACTGGTTTTCGTTGTCGGAATAAGAAGGCATCATGCCGTTTGCCTCCACAAATTCCCTGAGGCGCCTGATATGCACATCGAATCCGTGACGCCGCATGGGCCTTTTCACTTTCAGCCCCACAGGCCCGTAGTCGCGGCCGACAAGCCCGAGCGAGTTGTCGGAAAGCGTGATGACACGCCTGTCGCGGTCGATGTCGATCAGGTGCAGTATGCTGTTGGCGTTTGTCGAGGGGAAATGACGCCGCGCACGCCTCACAGCCTCGTCTATCGGCATAGGGGCGTCGGCAGCCTCCAGTTCGCTGACAAGGAAATCGACTATGGTGCCGTTGAAATATTCATGCCACTCGTCAAGTACATAGCGCCCGGTGCGCCCGCGCGGCACTATATGCTTGCTGGCGTAGATGAACTGCTTGAGCGAGGCAGGGGTGGCCAGAGGCTCGTCCGGGAAAGCGGCGTTGTATTCCTCCCAAAGCTCGCTAAGGGTCATCTGGCGCCCTTTCCGGCGCAGAATCTCCTCGATGGCGGGAATGCGGTCAACACGGTTTGGCTCAAGCATCAGCACCAGTGGGTCTGAAGTCCGTCTGAATGCGGCCTGCGCCCCGATTACCGACTCGATGGCCGGCATGAGTTCAAGAGCGATGTCACGGCCGAGCGGTTCACCACGACTGTCGGTGAGCCATTCGGCCAGTCTCAGTTCGGTGGCGCGGCG
>USKE01000206.1 GCA_900555165.1 uncultured Porphyromonadaceae bacterium
GGCCAACAAGTCCGGTTATCCTGGCAGAACGGCGCCTGCCCCTTTGCGGCAATCTCGGCATTGCGCAGCATCGTCAGCGCCACGAACTTGTCGTTGTCAGACGCCTCGGGATCATGCAGAATCTTAGCGACCATCTCGTTGTGTTCGCGGCGGAGCATGAAGGCATTGTCATGTGTGGCCTGACGCGCGAGCACTGTCAGCGCCTCGGGGTCGATGACAAGAAATTCGTGACCACCCCAGTTTTCGGTCCTGACATAGTCAGACGTAAGGTGGTAATACTCAGTTGTATCAGGTCCCAGCGGGAACATCTTCTGATAATGGAACGGTTTGGTAGCCATAATATATTGAGGTTTGTATTGTTTCTACCCGCAAAGATACGAAAAACATCGCAATAAGACCACAAAAAAACAGCCCCGCGCTCGCATGAGCCAAGGCTGTTTTGGTATGCTGACTGTCAGGTGCCGGAGGCGCCTGCACTTTATCAGTGTTTCTTGCGGTTGCCGTAGCGGCTGAGGAACTTGTCGACGCGACCGGCGGTATCGACGAGTTTCTGCTTGCCGGTGAAGAAGGGGTGCGAAGAGCTTGTGATCTCAAGCTTTACGAGGGGGTATGTAACGCCGTCGACCTCAATGGTCTCTTTGGCGGCTACAGTTGAACGTGTGATGAAGATCTCTTCATTCGACATATCTTTAAACACGACCTCGCGATAGTTTGAGGGATGCAGATCTTTTTTCATTTTTATTGAGTGAAAAAATATTACTTTTTGGGTGAGTTTATCGCTGGTAGGGCGATTCAATAGTAATGGCCTGCAAATTTACGCATTTTTATAAAACCGGCAAAGCCAATAGCGGGAAATTTAGCATCTTTAAGGCAAAAACAGGCCGAAAAATCGGCAATCAGGCCATACGGTCACAAAAATGATGGGGCGTGATAGTGCGCGGCGTGATTTTTTTGAGTAATTTTGGAAAGAATTTAATCTACACTTTAGCAAAAAGATGAAAAAGCTGTTTTCTATGCTGATGGTCGCAGTGCTGGCCATCGCGGTGTCAGCCTGTGCCTCTCAGGGCGAAAAGGCTGTCGACGCCTACTGTGACGCCCTCGACAAGGCGTCGGAACTGATTGAGAAAGCCCCGAACGCCGAGGCCGCAATGGATGCCCTGAACAATGAGCAGGATATCGAGGATGTCAAGAACCTCGTCAAGGAGAATGCCGATTATGAGCTCACCGACAAGGACAAGGAGAAAATCAAGACTGCCAACATGCGCATGATGAAGGCCATGAACAAATTCATCCACCTGCCCGAAGAGATGATCGAGACCGAGATGAACAACCAGATCGAGTCCGCCTCGAAACTCGGCGACATCGCCAAGTTCTGACCTCCCCACACGCCACATAAGTAACATACGTTACATAAGTCACATACGTCACATAAACCACCTTAAACCCACAATAAAACGCCCCTGCGGCCATGAGCCGCAGGGGCGTTTTATTGTGCAGCGGCATCAGCCGCTGGTTATCACTTTGCCTTTTTCAGGACTTTCTTGTTGACTTTGGCAGGATATTTCTTTGCAAGTTCCTTCTTCCAGGCCTCTTCAAGCACACCCTGATAGTCGGTGGTCACCTGGCCACGTTCATCGGCAGCCTCCTCAGGTGCGGGGACCACGCGGTTCAGGTAGGGGAAGTAGTAAGCCCATTTGCCTTTCTGCTCGGGTTTTTCGCCACCGAAAGCGATATAGTCGGTGATGGCGTTCTCGCCCTGGGCGGCGATGACTTTCTCTACCTTGATGTCGCGGCCAAACTGCTTGCGCATCTCTGTGACAAGCGAGTCGGGAGCAACCTTGTTGGCGGCCAGATATGCCTCGGCGGCCTTGCAGATTGAATCAGAGGTGGCGAAAATCACGTAGCTCTTGAGTTTGGGCGATTTCCAGGTGTATTTGTCGCGGTTGGCGTTGAAATAGTTCTCAAGCCCCTGCTTGTCCTGCTTGGCTTTAGACCATACCTCTCGGTCTGACACCTCGAAGAGCAGCATGCCGTCGCGGTATTCGTTGAGCAGATTGCGGTAGTCAACATTGTTCACAGCGAGATCCTCGCGCTCAAGCTCAAGCACGGCGTTGTCTATTGAACGGGTGAGCATGCGGTCGAACTCGTCAAGCTGACGGTTGAGCTGGCCGCGGCCGGGCTGCAGGTCGGCTGCGAACTCGCTGACAAGCACCAGGTCCTTGCCGTTGGCGCGGGCCAGGGGGGTATTGTCGGTGAGCATGCCGGCGATGACTGTCGAGTCGATGCCGTTGGCGGCATTGATTGCCCCGACGGCCTTGGCGATGGCCTGCTCGTTGCGGGTGACCTTGAACTTCTGCATCAGCTGGTCAAGCTTGCGGCGGTGTGCCAGCTGACCGCGCTCGTCGCGAGAAATGACATTCTTGATCATGGGAGCCACAGCGGCAAGCGAGTCACGCCCTTTGGCGTCGAGTTTCTTTATGATGTGGTAACCGAACGAGGTCTGCACCGGCTCTGAAATCTCGCCCACGGCAAGGTCAAAAGCGGCGGTCTCGAACTCGGGAACCATCTGGCCCGTGCCGAACCAGGGGAGCTGGCCGCCACGGCGTGCCGATCCGGGATCCTCGGATTCGGTCTTGGCGACCTCGGCGAAATCAGCGCCACCCTTCAGGACCTGGTAGATGGAGTCGATCTGCGCTTTCTTGCGGGCGGCCTCATCCTCGGGCAGACCGCGGGTAAGCTTGAGGATATGCTCAACAAGCACCTGGCCGCGAGCCGGACGGGTACCGTGCACTTTCACGATATGGTAGCCCACGGGGGTGTCGATAACATCCGAAATCTGACCTACAGGGGTCTGATATGCGGCGTCTTCAAATTTATAGGGGAAACGGGCGGCAGTGATGTAGCCCATGTGGCCGTGGTTCGAGGTCACGGCGGGATCTACCGAATACTTGTCGGCCATCGCGGCGAAGTCAGCCCCCATGTTCACGATCGAGTCGCGCACGGCAGCCAGCAGAGCGCGCTGGTCGGTGCCGTCGGGTGCCTGGAAACGAACCATGATGTGCGACACGTCAACGTCGGTGCCCATGCGGTCATATTCGGCGGCGATGATGGAGTCCTCGACAGCCTTGACGCTCAGATATGGCTCGGCGAGCTCGCGGCGGTACCCGTCAAATTCGCTCTGGAAAGCCTGTGTGGTGTCGATGCCGGCGGCCTCGGCGGCGGCTACCTTCTGCTTGTATGTGATGAACATCTGCAGATACTCGTCGATGGTCTGGGGTACAAGCTGCTGCGAGTTGTTTTTGTGATAAAGATATTCAAACTCACTGAGAGTCACAGGCTTGCCACCGACGGTCATGAGAACCGGATCCTTGGGGGCGGCGGCATAAATCAGACCGGCGGCAGACGCGACGACTGCCAGTGAAAGAAAACTTTTTTTCATAAAATACTATAAATGTTTATTTCCTTGCATGGAACGCGCCGCAAGGGCATATCCATACAAGGAAATAACGACAGAGAGAAATCTTTATTGCCCGTCGGGAAAAGTTAAATCAACTTTTTCTCCATGGGAAAATATTGTTGCGGAAATCAGCGCAGAGAGGCTGAATAGTTGGGGGCCTCAGAGGTGATCGACACATCGTGCGGGTGGCTCTCGGCAACACCGGCGTTGGTGATTCTGGTGAAACGGGCGTTGTGGAGCTCGTCGATGTTATGGGCGCCGCAGTAACCCATGCCGCTGCGCAGACCGCCTACCATCTGGTAGACAACTTCATAGAGCGAGCCCTTGTAGGGAACGCGGGCGGCGATGCCTTCGGGCACGAGTTTCTTGGCGTCGGTCTCGCCGGCCTGGAAGTAACGGTCTTTCGACCCCTTCTCCATGGCCTCAAGCGAGCCCATGCCGCGGTACGACTTGTATTTGCGGCCGTTGTAGATGATGGTGTCGCCGGGAGATTCCTCCACACCTGCGAGCATGCCGCCGAGCATCACGCTCCAGCCGCCTG
>USKE01000207.1 GCA_900555165.1 uncultured Porphyromonadaceae bacterium
AGCTCGTCAGACAGTATTCTAAAGAATATTATGACGCCCGTCATGTGTGTTTCGCCTACATGCTGGGGGCGGCGCGCACCGAGTTCCTGGCCAACGACAACGGCGAGCCCTCGGGCACGGCCGGGCGCCCGATACTTGGGCAGATCAACTCGGCCGAAGTCACCGACATCATAATACTGGTGGTGCGCTATTTCGGGGGAATCAAATTAGGCACCCCCGGGCTGATCGCCGCCTATAAGGAGGCGGCCCGGCTCGTGCTTGAGAACGCCGACATCATCGAACGCCACGAAATGGCCCGGCTGACGGTCACCTTCCCCTACATGGCCATGAACGACGTGATGAAGGCCGTCAAGGATCCGGAAATCGAGATTGTCGACCGGCAATTCGACAACACCTGCCGCCTCACTGCCGAGACGCGCCTCACGCTTGCCGACGCTCTGCGCCACCGCCTGCTCGGCATCGACGGCGTGACCGAACATCTCCCCGCCGAAGAGGCCTGACAGCACTCATTCCCTCAGAGAGTGTTAGAATTTAACACGAAACGATATGATATGACTTCTTTCTATCCCCTCAAAGGTCTTTTCGGGCTTTTCTCGACAAGTTTCATCGGTCACGATGCCCGCATCGCTCCCTCTTCAACTTGCGAAAAACGCTCCGAAAATCATCTTTGAGTGAACAGAAGTGAAATTCAAACGCTCCTTAAGTAAACAGCATCGTGGAACGACCCTACAATGAATATCTGCACATAATGACATACCAAACTTACAGGAAGAGGAGGAAGAAGGGGCAGTGGCCGCGGCCAATGCGTCGCGCAGGCGGCTGAAGGCCTTGGTCATCTGGTTCTTTACAGTCTTGAGCGAGATGCCCAGCTCGTCGGCGTTGTCGCCATGCAGTGACACCGGCAGTTACCTTGAAGTACTCACCGCGCAGCAGACACTTCTGTCGGCCCGGCTGGAACGCGCACAGCAGACCTTCGACAAAATCCAGGGCATGATCAGGCTGTATCATGCCCTCTGCGGGGGCTGATGCCGCTGCGCCCTCCCTCAGGTCACAATACGGAGCCAAAATGCCCGGATAAGCCATTTTGACGCATTGACGGCCATCATTTCATTATAGGGTATGTCATATAATTAGCGGTATTCATTGTAGGGTCGCTACATGTAGCGACCGCCTCCAACCAGGATCAGCAAACAACTGAAATTCCTTCGGTGAGCGGTCGCTACATGTAGCGGCCCTACAATGAATTCCCTACAGATTATTCCTCTGTTCGAACGGTAACTGCGGCGGCGTCAGCGGTCGAAAAAGGGCGACTTGGAGAGGGCCGAGACGGGGATGGCCAGATACTGGGTGCACGACTCGCCCAGCAGTTCGAGGCGCTGGGCAGCCATGCCGGCCGAGAACATCACGCGCGTGTCGACACGGCAGTCGGCCGCGCGGCTCACTGCCGAGCCCACGGCTATGCCCACGTCGATGCTGTTGAAGGCGCAGGGCACGTTGGCGGGTTTCTCGGCGCAGGCGGCGAATCCGCAGTGGCCGCAGTCGAGTCCCATCTCCTGACGGGCCGTGCCGATGATTAGCACGCAGTCGGCCTTGAGGATGTTGCCGGCGTCACGGCGGTAGACAGGGCGCCCTGTCTCGTCGTGCAGGCGCAGCATCTCGTTGGCCAGAGCTACGATGTCGTCGCCCGTGAGCAGGCAGCATTCAAGTATGTCGCACCCCTTTGCCTTGGGGGCGGTGCGGGCGGCGGTGAGCATCTGGCGTGCGGCCTCGATGACACGCTCGGCACGGCTTATGCGTTCGTTTATTATCATGTGTGTAACCTTTGGAAACCTTTGATGTATTGCGGATGTCAGTCGATAACGAGCATGGCGTCGCCGTAGGCACCGAAACGGTACCCCTGTGCCACAGCCTCGCCGTAAGCCTTCATGACAAGCTCGTAGCCGCCGAAGGCGCACACCATCATAAGCATGGTCGAATAGGGCAGATGGAAACCGGTGACCAGCGAGGTCGACACGGTGAAATCATAGGGCGGAAAGATGAACTTGTTGGTCCAGCCGGTGTAGGTCTTCATGTGGCCCCCCATGCTCACGGCCGATGCGATGCCACGCAGGGTCGAGGTGCCCACGGCGCATACCTGTTTGTCGTCGTCTTTGGCCTTGTTGACCATATCCACGAGGCCTTGGCTCACAGACATCTCCTCAGAGTCCATGCGGTGTTTGGTAAGGTCTTCGACGTCAATCTCGCGGAAAGCGCCCAAACCGCTGTGCACGGTAAGGAAACCCTGCTCCACCCCTTTGATCTCAAGACGTTTCATAAGCTCGCGGCTGAAGTGCAGACCGGCCGCCGGGGCCACCACGGCACCCTCGTTGCGGGCAAAGATGGTCTGGTAGTTCTCGGCGTCGTCGGGCTCGGCGTCGCGCTTGATATATTCGGGCAGAGGGGTCTCGCCGAGCTTGAAAAGATTCTGCTTGAACTCCTCATGCTCGCCGTCATAGAGGAAACGGAGGGTGCGGCCGCGCGAAGTGGTGTTGTCGATGACCTCGGCCACCATCGACTCGTCGTCGCCGAAATAGAGCTTGTTGCCGATGCGGATCTTGCGCGCCGGCTCCACGAGCACATCCCATAGCTTATGCTCGGCATTTAGCTCCCTGAGCAGAAATACCTCGATGCGTGCGCCGGTCTTCTCCTTGTTGCCGTAGAGGCGTGCCGGGAACACCTGCGTGTCATTGAATACCATCACGTCGCCGTCGCCGAAATAGTCGAGTATCTCCTTGAACACACGATGCTCGATCTCGCCGGTCTTGCGGTGCACCACCATCAGGCGACATTCGTCGCGACGCTCGGCGGGATACTGGGCTATCAGGTTTTCGGGGAGCTTGAATTTGAACTGTGAGAGTTTCATGTTATGGGATGTTGAGAAGATTTATGCTTATGTTGATGATGTGTCTTGTATATAATAAGGAGTGCGAGTCAGCCGCGGGGCCTGAGATGCCAAGGGAGGATGTCGGCGCGCTGGCTGTAGGTGCGGTCGGCCGTCTCGGGGGCCGGCGGCGGAACCTCTGCCGCCGGAGCGTCGGGCTCGGTGACGGCCTGCATCGGTGTGGTGCGTATCAGGTTCACGGCATCGTCGACGCTCAGGCAACCGTCGAGGGGATAATCCCCTACCCGGTCGCGCCGCAGGGCCGTGAGATGCGCGCCGCTGCCGAGAGCCTGCCCGATGTCGCGGGCCAGTGCGCGGATATATGTGCCTTTCGAGCAGACCACCCTCACGGTAATCTCCCCGGGGCTGAAATCGAGCAGGTCGAGCGAGTCGATGACCAGCGTCTTTGCCTTCAGCTCGACCGCCTCCCCCTTGCGGGCTTTCTCGTATGCGCGGTCACCGTCGACCTTTACAGCCGAATAGACCGGTGGCACCTGACGGATTTCGCCTACAAATGTGGCGAGGGTCTGTTCCACCAGTTCACGGGTGATGTGTGCCGTGGGATAAGTGGCGTCGACGGGTGTCTCAAGGTCGAACGACGGCGTAGTGGCCCCGAGAGCCATGGTGGCCGTGTAGACCTTCCGGCCGGCCTGCAGCTCGTCGATGCGCGAGGTGAACCGGCCGCAACAGATCAGCATCACACCCGACGCCAGGGGGTCGAGCGTGCCGGCGTGGCCCACCTTAAGTTTCCTTACGCCCACGGGGCGCAGCCGCGTCAGCAACGCGCCACGCAGTTTCTTCACCACATGGAACGACGACCAGCCAAGCGGTTTGTCGACAGCGAAGATATGTCCGGCCAACGGGTCAAGCATATTTGTCGGAGTTACTTACCAGAGGATGCAGATTATACCCATGATCACGCAGTATACCGCGAACCACACGAGCTTTCCTTTCTTCACAATCTCAAGCATCCAGCGGCAGGCGGCACATCCCACCAGGAAAGCAGCCAGGAAACCGACAACCAGCGCCAACATCGAAATACCGCTCTCTGAAGGTGCAAAACCACCTTTCA
>USKE01000208.1 GCA_900555165.1 uncultured Porphyromonadaceae bacterium
GTCGCCGTGGGGGCCGCCGATCACGAACTTGCCGGTGGGGTTGACGTGCAGGGTGTAGTCGCCGAAGAGCGCCTTGATGCTCTCGGGCATGCGGGCGAGCACGCGGGGGATGAGCACCTCGCGGACATCGCGGCGTATGATGTCGAGCATCTCGCGGTCGGCCTCCTCCTGCGAGCGGCCTTCGCCGGGGAGGATGAAATCGTCGTGCTGGGTCGACACCACGATGGTGTCGATGCGCACGGGGCGGTCGTTGCCGTCATACTCCACTGTCACCTGGCTCTTGGAGTCGGGACGCAGGTACGACTTGCGTTTCCCCTCGGGGGTTATGTATGTGAATTCGTTCCCCTCACGGCGTATTGTGGCCAGCTCTTTCACCAGCTCGTGGCTCAGAGCCAGAGTGAGCGGGATGTAGCGGTCGGTCTCCGAACAGGCGTAGCCGAACATCATACCCTGGTCGCCGGCACCCTGCTCGGCGGCCTCGGCGCGGTTCACGCCGCGGTTGATGTCGCCGCTCTGCTCGTGTACGGCCAGGAGTACGCCGCACGACTCGCCGTCGAATTTCAGCTCTGAGTCGTTGTAGCCGATCTGCTTGATCACGCGGCGGGCGGTCTCGGGGATGTCGATGTAGCACTCCGACGAGATCTCGCCGGCGATAACAACCTGCCCTGTGGTGACAAGTGTCTCGCAGGCCACATGCGACTGCGGGTCGTAGGCCAGGAGTTTGTCAAGAATGGCATCGGAAATTTGGTCGGCCACTTTGTCGGGATGTCCCTCAGAGACCGATTCAGACGTAAAAAGATAGTTCATGGGTCTTTTTAGCATTTTTTCAAGTGGTTGCAAGCAATCAAATTTGTCCACATGACCCCGGGGCGACGTTGCCGCTGCGGAATCTCTCGATTCATGGCGTGGGTGGGCGTTGTCGGGGGTCTTAACGATGTAGAGGCCGGGCCGCGATTGCTCTCAGCGGCCGGAGCGGCGGCAAAGTTACGAAATAAATTTGGTTTTTGAGAAAAAAACAGTAACTTTGCATCCGCTTTAGGCCGAATTGTGCCTGGGCGAAAGGATTGACTTATGGTGTAATGGTAGCACTGCAGTTTTTGGTTCTGCCTGTCCTGGTTCGAATCCGGGTAAGTCAACAAACAAGGGGTTGGGCCTCAGGCCCAACCCCTTGTCATGTCTGTATGCGTGGCCGCAGGGCTCAGCGCACCATCACTTTGGCTGTGGTGTAAGGTGTCGTGACCACGTAGACACCCGCGGGCACGCTGACGGTAAGCGTCGAGGCGGGGATGCCGGTATAGTAAAGACGTCCGTCGGCGCCGCTTATGCTGACACGCAGCCCCTCCGCTCCGGTGACCACTATACGGCTGTCGGTTACAGTGACGCTGATGTCTGAAACAGTTACGCCGCACAGGGCGCCCACCACTACGTCGAGAGGTGCCGACGGAGCCGAGACGCCTTTGTCGTATGTGGCTGTGACCATGTAGCTGTGATGCTCGCCGAGCTGCACGGCACTGTCGGTATAGGCCGGAGAGGTGAGAAGTGCGTCGTTCAGTCTGATGCCGTCGCGCCAGATGTCATAGCCCAGCAACGACACGGGCGTGCGGTTGCTCTCGCGCCGGAAGGTCACGTCGTCGACAAGCAGCAGGTATGCGCCCGTGGCGCAGTTGCGAATGGCGAAGTGTGTCGCGCCCTCGGGGAGTTCTACCTCATATTCGGTGAATTTGCCGGGGAGATTGTCGAAGACGGCGCACATCTCGTAGTCGGCCTGGTCGAAACTGTCGGCAACGGATGTGGTGTACCATATCTCGATTTTCTCGGGGTATGAGGGGTCATAACTGCGTGCGAACAGGCGGATGGTCTGTGCCGAGCCGTCGAGCGTAGGCGAGACGGCCCAGTCGTCGTTCTGGCCGTTGTCCCAGCGGAACAGCGACGCGAGGGCCTTGTGTCCCGAACGGGTGTCGAATCCGCTTTCAAATCCGGGCTCCACGTTGTCGAGGATATAGAAGGCCAGCGTGCTTATCGAGTAGTCGATGAAGGGGGTGGTGACACCCATTATGCCCCCCACGGGTGACTGGTCGAGGTCGACAAATTCCCAGCCGTCGAGCTCGTGGGCCCAGCTCTCGGCGTTCTCGAAGTCTTCAGTGTACGGGAAGGCCACGCCGCGCGAGATGTCAGGTTCCGTCCATGTGAGTGTCAGGCCGTTCTCGTTGCTTTCGGCAGCCAGGGCAGTGGGAGCCGGCAGGCACGACTGCTCCGGCATGACCGTCACTGACGCGCAGGTGTTGTTTGCGGCAGTCTCGTCGGTGTCGCTTGTCACGGTGGCATGCAGCTCGAGTGCGGTCGTGGCCATTTCGGGCATCTGCACGTCAAAGTCATAGACTGCCGAGCAGTTGAAATCGAGTGACTGCGCGTTGCGTGTGCCGACCAGTTCTCCGTCGGCAAACAGCTGCACGGTGAAATCGCCTGTGGGGAGCGCACCCTCATTCCGGGCGGTCACCGAGGCCGTGAAACTCTGCCCGACGGCCGCGCGCACGGGCGCCGACACTTTCAGGGCCGCGATGTCGTGCATCGGAATAGAGGTCAGCGAGATGTTGTCGACCAGCATGAACGAATATTTGTTCAGCTGCCCCTGGATGCGCAGTGTCACCAGTTTGCCCGCATACTCGTCGAGCCGTATCATTATTCGGTTCCACTCCTCGTAGACAGGCAGTGTATTGAGCTCGGCGTCGTAGATCTTTGTCTCGGTACCGGTGGCGATGTCGGTTATGAACAGGCGCAGTGTGTTTGTGTCGTCGGCGCCCATGGGGAATGTGAATATCGAGAGGGCCGGATGCTCTTCGCCTGCGAGCGAGATGAGTCCGGTGAAGAGGTCGGCAGTAGATCCGTTCTCATAGCCGGCCATGGCGAAGTATCCGTTGTCGCCGTCCTGGGTGGGGATGCCGGTGTCATATTCGCCGGTGATGGTCCAAGTGGCTGTAGAGCCGCTTACGCGCCATGCCTGGTCAGGTGCCGAACACCCTTCGTGGAACGAGGTGGCCGGGGTGCCCACGGGTTTCATGGCCGAGAGGGTGGCGTCGCTTGTCCCGGCGGGAGCCACGGCGGTGACGGCATACTGCAGGAATTTCTGCTCACCCGGTTCGACCGGAGTGTACCGGTATGTGGTTCCTGTCACGCCTGTGGCCACGGGATCGTAAACCAGGGCGCCGTTCACTATCGAGACGGTGTATGTCAGGGCTGCGGGGTCGATCTCATTGCCGTGGGTGTTGGCTGTCACGGCATCCCAGCTGATCAGAACCTCGCCCGGGTTGTCCGTGATGTCGAGCCGCACCTCCGCCGGAGCCACGGGGATGCCGGTGCCGATGTAGACCGACGCCGAGATGGGGTCGCCCGTTCCTTCGCTGTTGGTGGCGGTGGCGGTGTAGGTATATGACCCCTCAGAGTCGACGTTGTCGGTAAAGGTCAGTGTGGCGCCGGGGGCCGGGTTGTGGAATGTCTTTATGAGCTGTCCGTCGCGGAAAAGCTCGGCCTTTTCGAGGCCGGTGAGGCTGTTGCCGCTGATGGCAGTTGCCGGGGCTTTCATGCTGACTGTGGCCGAGAGGGCTCCGCGCGGGGCGGCTGTGGCCTGGAGTGCGGTGACTGTGGAGGGGAGTTCTGCGGAGAATGATGCCGTGAGCGAGAAGTTGCTGAAGGCCAGGTAGAATGTGTTCATCGGCGAGATACCGTGCAGACCGATGGTGTAGACTCCGGATTCTGACGGCGTGACCGTGAGTGTGTATTCCTTGCCTGAGGTGCTGATGACCTCGGTGGGAGGCAGTAGGGTCTGGGTGAGGGCGTCTACAGATGTGCCCCGGCCGTATTTGACCTCGAATTTCTCGGCAGGGTCAGATGCGGTATAGGCCTTGAACGAGAATTTGTAGGCGTTGCCTCTCTGGAGGCGCAGCGGCGGGGTGAGCA
>USKE01000209.1 GCA_900555165.1 uncultured Porphyromonadaceae bacterium
CTGCGGTTGTTTCTGGTTACTCATACGGCAGGCACGCTGTTATTTGGCGAACGACACGGCGCGGGTCTCGCGGATTACGGTAATCTTCACCTGGCCGGGATAGGTCATCTCGTCCTGGATCTTCTTGGCGATTTCGTTCGACAGGCTCTCGGTCTGGGCGTCGTCGATCTTGTCGGCGCCCACGATGACGCGGAGCTCGCGGCCGGCCTGGATGGCGTATGTCTTGATCACGCCCGGATAGCTGAGCGCCAGCTGTTCCAGGTCGTTGAGTCGTTTGATGTATGCCTCGACGATTTCGCGACGCGCGCCGGGACGGGCGCCGGAGATGGCGTCGCACACCTGCACGATGGGGGCAAGCAGCGTGGTCTGCTCGATCTCGTCGTGGTGGGCGCCGATGGCGTTGCAGATTTCGGGTTTCTCCTTGCAGCGCTCGGCGATCTTCATGCCAAGGATTGCGTGCGGCAGTTCGGGTTCCTCGTCGGGCACCTTGCCTATGTCGTGGAGCAGACCGGCGCGACGGGCCTTCTTGGGGTTGAGCCCCAGTTCAGAGGCCATGGTGGCGCAGAGGTTGGCTGTCTCGCGGGCATGCTGCAGCAGGTTCTGGCCGTAGCTCGAACGGTACTTCATCTTGCCGATCATGCGGATCAGGTCGGGGTGCAGGCCATGGATACCGAGGTCGATGGCGGTGCGTTTGCCGGTCTCGACAATCTCCTCCTCGATCTGTTTGCGCACCTTGTTCACCACCTCTTCGATGCGTGCGGGGTGGATGCGGCCGTCGGCCACGAGCTGGTGCAGCGCCAGGCGCGCGATTTCGCGGCGCACGGGGTCGAAACCTGAGAGCACGATGGCCTCGGGGGTGTCGTCGACGATAATCTCGATGCCTGTGGCGGCCTCCAGGGCGCGGATGTTGCGCCCCTCTCGACCGATGATGCGCCCCTTGATTTCGTCAGAGTCGATATGGAACACGGTCACCGAGTTCTCTATGGCAGTCTCGGTGGCCACGCGCTGTATCGACTGGATGACGATGCGCTTGGCCTCTTTGTTGGCAGTCATCTTGGCGTCGTCCATGATGTCGTTGATATACGACTGCGCGGCGGTCTTGGCCTCGTCTTTCATTGTCTCGACGAGTTTCTCCTTGGCCTCCTCGGCCGAGAGGCCCGAGATATGCTCAAGCGTGTCCTGAGCCTGACGGCGCAGACGGTCGAGTTCCTCCTTGCGCTGGTCGATCACAGCCTCCTCGGCCTGCAGGCGCTGGCGTGTGGCGTCGAGTTCGTTGCGCTGGCGGGCGTTCTCGCTCTGCTGCTGGTTGAGCTGGGCCTCGCGCTGTTTCATCTTGGCCTCAGCCGACTGCACGCGCCCCAGACGCTGGGTGGCCTGTTTCTCGGCTTCGTCTTTGATGCGGATGCCCTCTTCTTTGCCTCGGAGCACCTCTTTCTGACGCAGTACCTCGCCTTCGCGCGTGGCCTCGTCGATTATGGTCTTGGCCCTGCTGCGGCCGATTGATTTCTGAACCGCTATCGTCGCGATACAGCCCAGTGCCAGGGCCACCACGGCGACAGCTACACATATTGCGATATACATTTCAGCTGAATATTTTGAGCGTGTCTGTTATGGTTAAGTTTTAAGTGTCAGTCTCTTAAAGACATCGAGGGGGTCACATGAACCCGGCGATGCCGAGGTGTTCAAACGAAAAAGCACCGGTCAGCGCGCGCGGCCGACAAGGGCCGCGGCAGACAGGTGCGGTTCACGTTCAAAGATATGTTGCGGACTCAGAGTCCTTTCGAGACGCCTGATGCCCCCGAGGGGGAAACGGCGCCGGAAGGCTTTGCGCCCACATCAAGCAGAATACGGTCAAGTTGCTCTTCAAACGAGTCGATGAGTTCCTCGGCGGCGCTGGCCGCGGCATTCTGCCTGTAAAAAAGCTCAGCAAAACGATAGGCCACCATGGCCATTACCTCCATCTGCGAGCGGTCGCGGAAACGGTCGGACCACAGGCCGAACAGGCGGTTTGCCTGATACTCGGCCGTTCGGGCAATCTCCTCGTCGGCGCGCAATACCTGCAGCGCGAAAGGTTTCTGCCCCGCTATGCGGATGGTTATGTTAAGCTTATCGTCCATCAGGAAATGGAGCTGATAGAGGGGGGAGAAGTCGTTATTCTTTGAGCTCGGAAATACAGATGTCTATTTCCCGCAC
Organism: uncultured Porphyromonadaceae bacterium; assembly: GCA_900555165.1. Classification (GTDB taxonomy): domain Bacteria; phylum Bacteroidota; class Bacteroidia; order Bacteroidales; family Muribaculaceae; genus UBA7173. Next base: position 2,194 of record USKE01000209.1, read on the forward strand.
CAGATCGGATAGGATTGCCCTGGCCCGCGCCGTGTCCTCGCGTGTGGGCGCCATTGTCATGGCCACCCTGAGATACTCGCTCTCGGCCTGCCGTTCGGCGATCTGCCGCTCAAGGCGCGCAATCTCGGCCTCAAGCTCGGCCACGCGCTCCAACGCCCTGTCGCGCTCGGCGGCAATCAAGGCATACCGTTCTACAACGATACGCGCCTTGGCCTCGATGCGCTGGATTTTCTGTTGAAGCTCGCCGGGCATTCTTTTCCAATTTTTTACAAAAGTAGTAATAATTTCTGAAAACGCATTGCCCCCGCCCCTAAATTTTCAGCAGAAAACAGCAGAAAATGTGTGGCAAAGTCAGATATGGGTTATGTTCACGAACACGGGCACCACCGTGGCGTCGCTCTGGGCAGTGAATGAAATCTGCGAGGGCGCGAATGTGGCGCCGGTCACGACCTTAGTGCCGAGGGCGGCGCGCACGCGCTGGTCAAAAGAGCCGGTGCCGCGCTCAATGGTGCCCATGACGGCGTTGATGTCGAGTGCGTTCTGCGAATAGAGCACGCAGATGTTGTCGGTGCCGGTGGTGTCGTCCATCTCGATGAACCATTTCTCGTCGGGGAGGGCGATGTCGTTTGATTTGTAGACCAGCGCCGGACTTGTGCGCTCGTCGGGAGGGAAGACTTTGCTGACGGAGCGTGTGTTGTCAGAGGCGATCACATAGACGTAAGCCGGCTCGTTGTTGCTCAGATATATGCGGTAGCGGGTACCCGAGATGTACGAGCCACGCATGTTGTAGACACCGTTGGAAAGCACCGGTGTCATGTCGGCGCCGGTGGAGAGATGGAACCGCATCGACCCGGCGAATCTGTTCTTACCCTGCACCGGAGCGGGAGCGGGAGACGGTTTAGGCTTGGGTTTAGGTTGTTCCTTGGGCTTGACATACATCTCATAGCCGTATTTGGCGTTGGCGGCGTAATCCTTATATCGTACCCACACGAAACCGTTCTCGGCCCACTGAGGGCCCCAGCTGTTCATTATCTGGAAAGCGCCCCCGTACTTGTTGTCGTCATAGCCGACCACGCACATGGCATGGCCGCCACCGTCATTGTTGGTCTCGGTTTTGTTCCATACAGGCTGACCGTTGCCGATTGCCATGAACGACTGGGGCACGTTCATGCCGAAAACCACCGGGCGGTTCTCGGCGAGCGCCTTCTTGGTGTTGCGGATTTTCTTTGCCGCGTCGTCATAGTTGTCATACAGCTGAAAATAATCGTCGATAGTGTACGGAGTGGCCTTGGCAAAGATGTCAGACGGAATCGACGACACGCATTTGAAACGGAAGTCATTGTATTTCGGAGCACCCTTGAACATAAGTTTCTGCAACGCCATCTCGATGTTGGTTCCGTTCTGGCAGTCATCGCCGGTATGAAAACGTATCTGGTGATATATGAACAGCGGCGCGAACGCCTCACGTGTTATAGCTTGGCGATCGGTCCACCCCTGCTTTATCGCCTCAGCGATGGTGCGGGCGTGGTATGTCGAGGCCCAGCTTGTGCAGGTGCCATACTGCTCCTGATCGCCCGGCACGGGGCAGTACCTGAGCAATGAGACCGACGAGGGGAGTACCTCGAAGTCACGGGTAATCAGCTGTGGCTTACGGGGGATTTTCGCGGCCTCCTCGGGGTCATATACCAGGCCGAGGGCGCGCGCCTGAGCCATGGCAGGCATGGCAGGCGCCCTGGAGGGGGCCACACCTTCATCT
>USKE01000210.1 GCA_900555165.1 uncultured Porphyromonadaceae bacterium
GTTACTATAACCCCCCCAAACCGGGCCTGCCGTTCCACACAAACGCCATGACCTTCACCGCCACGTTTGCCGACGGCCGCGAACCCTTCTCGCAGACCTACTATTCGGTGGGCGGGGGCGACATCGTGCTCGACGGTCAGCCGCGCACCCCGGCAAAGTCAATCTATCCGATGTACAAGATCAAGGATATCCAGGCGTGGTGCGAGCGGACGGGCAAGACCTACTGGGAGTTCGTCGAGGAGAACGAGGGCCCGGAAATCTGGGACTATCTGGCCGAAGTATGGCGCGTGATGAAAGCCGCCGTAGAGCGCGGCATCGAGGCCGAAGGGGTGCTGCCCGGCGGACTGGGTGTACGCCGCAAGGCCGTGAGCTATTACGTGCATGCCGCGGGCTACAGCCAGTCGCTGAAATCGCGCGGTCTGGTCTACGCCTACGCCCTGGCCGTTAGCGAGGAGAACGCCTCGGGCGGCGAGATTGTCACCGCCCCCACCTGCGGCTCATGCGGCATAGTGCCGGCGGTGCTCTACCATCTCTACACCTCGAAAGGGTTCTCTGAGCGGCGCATATTGCGTGCCCTGGCCACGGCAGGCCTGTTCGGCAACGTCGTAAAGCACAATGCCTCGGTCTCGGGCGCCGAAGTCGGCTGCCAGGGCGAGGTGGGCGTGGCCTGCGCCATGGCCGCCGCCGCGGCCTCGCAACTTTTCGGCGGCACCCCGGCACAGATTGAATATTCGGCCGAAATGGGTCTTGAGCATCATCTGGGCCTGACCTGCGACCCCGTCTGCGGACTGGTGCAGATACCCTGCATAGAGCGCAACGCCTACGCCGCCGCGCGTGCCCTCGACGCCAACCTCTACGCCGCATTCTCTGACGGGCGTCACTCGGTTGACTTCGACCGTATCGTGGAGGTGATGAAACAGACCGGCCACGACATCCCCTCGCTCTACAAAGAGACCGCGCAGGGAGGCCTGGCCGTGATCAAGTGACCCCTCCCCACCACCGGAATCACCCGCAGAAAAAGCGTCAGACCCGTCCGACAAGTCGGACTTGTCGGACGGGTCTGATGCTGTATGGCACGCGCGGGGTCAGCGGGCGAGGATGCGGGCCGTGTCGCCGGCGGGGGTGGCGATCAGCCAGATGCCGGGGGCGGGGAGCGTCACTTCGGTGCCCTGCCCCACGAGTATGCCCGAGGGGGCATAAACCGTCACAGGCTGAGAGGCAGTGACGGTGCGGCCGTCGAGATGCCACCCGGTGGCGCCGTCGGCGTCGACAGAACCGATTGATGACGAGCCAAACAAAGCCTCTACGGTAGTGTCGGTGTCAACGGCCGAAAGCGTCAGCGCATTGTCGGTGACATCGGCGGTGACATCGGCACCGTTCACATACACCGCCTTTACCGGAAGATTCTCTGCCGACACGAACTTCACCGTAAGGTCGTCGCCCCTGAACAGGTCAACATCACCGTAATCATGGCCGCCGAGCAGAATCCGGCCCCCTTCGGCAGGGAGAGCCGTCACGTTGCAGGTCAGCGGGCCCTCGCCCCACTGCGTGTCGAGCCATGCCACCTTGGTGTTCAGCGCCCTGGTCGCCGAGCCCATCTTGTCGGCGGTAATAATCCCAGACAATCTGGTTCTGCTGTTCGGCCTCGGCAATCTGTGCGTTCCACGACTCCATGAAGTCTGTCCACACCTGCGGGTCTATGGCCTTGAACTCAGCCCATATCTCCTGCACTTTCTTGATGAACCGGGGGAACTGCACGGTCTGCCTGATCCATGTCTTGGCGTAGGGGGTCTCGTTGTAGACGAAATCACCCTTGAACTGGTTGAACGAATCACCCACATCCCACAGGGGGCCGAAAGTCCATTTGCTCCCGAAATCCTTGTGCAGGTAACAGCTGCCGTTGTAGGCATCCCAGTTGTGAATGATCTCCTGCACCACATAATGGCGGGCATACGAGTCGATGTCGACCAGCTCTTCCCAGTCGCGCGACAGCCGGTCTTCGCTGTAGAGCGCGGCGGTTATGGCGGCAAACTGATCCGAGAGGAAGGCGGCGTGCATGTCGTTCATCGGCTCTGGTGTCTTGGCCGTGACGCGGACGCGGATGCCGTTCTCGTCAAACGTGATCTGGTTCACGTCGTCATAGTTGTCGATTTCCACGAGATAGCCGCCGTCGATTGTTTCCGGGTCTTCGTTTGCAGGCTCCTGCTCGGCGATGTCAACACGCCCACCGTCAACCCTCACGGTCTCGGCCAGGAAGTACAGACCGAGATATTGGCCGTTCAGCACAAGCTCGACGGGTCGCATGCGCGGCGTCCACCCCTTGATCAGGTAGTGCCCCAGTTCCATGCCGAGCGGATGGCTGAAGTATGTGGGATAGCCCCCGATGAAGTGCAGCAGCGCGTAGTGCTTGTTCTTTTCGGTATCGAGCAGCGCGGCCTTCTTGCCGAGCTTTATCTTGTAGGGTTTCTTGTCGAAGTTGGTCCAGGTGGAGTTGCCTCGTCCGCGGATCTCGATGTCGAGCGGCTTGGCCTCCGAACCGGCCGACTTGTAACCGGCGAACCCGTCGGCGTCGAACCAGTATTTTCCAGGAACATACTCCTCCTTCTGATCAATGACGCGCCCCCCGTCAGTGTCGATGTGGATTACGGGCAGTGTGCCGGTGGGGTCGACTCCCTTGGCGGCGGCCTCGGCGTCCCAATGTGCGCCGCCTACAAATGCCTGCGCCTCAGGCGCGTTGGAGAGAATAGCAGCGACTATCCCTCCCATCAGGACATAACAAATTGATTTGCAATGCATAAAAAACAGGTTAAAGTTGTGTGAATAAATGGTCTTTATTAATCTATAATGTAGTTTATATCTATGATGTAGTTTATATGAGTTTATCGGTTCAGGATTGTGACCGGGTATTCGTTGGAACAGCGGTCGAACGGAGCCACAGCGTACCAGTGGCCGCGGGCCCGGGTGTCGGTGAGGGGGAATTCGGGCGTATATGTCACCCCGGCGATATACTCGGGTGCGAAGTTGTTGCCGTCGGGCGCCAGGGCGTCGAGCGCCGAGACATCGTCGGGCACCACATACACCACATAGCGCATATTCGGCTGCGAGGCCCATGTGAGGCGTGCGCCGTCATCATCATGGCGCAGTTTCAGCCCCGTGATTTTGCCGGGATCATGCGTCTTTTTCCACGGCATGGGTGGTGTCAGCGCCGGCAGTCGGTACTGGTGGCCATGCAGGTAACCGGCTATTCCGGATGCCTTGCGCCCGTTGACCGACGACACCGAGTAGAGCACAGTGCCGGGCACCTCCGACTCGCGGTCGGCGTCGATCTGCCGCCCCTGCTCGACCCACTGCGCCGGTGTCGAGGCGCGGTTGGTGAGACTGTGGCTGGGGAAACAGTGTCGCCCGAAATGGCGCGCCACGTAATCCCACCACTGCGCGATAGGCTCGTAGGGGTTGGTGGCGTTGTCGGTGGTCCAGTAGATCTGCGGCGACACATAATCCACTGTGCCCTCGGAAAGCCATGCCAGCGGGTCGCAGTAGATCTTGTCGTACATCCAGTCTTTCCCTACGGGGGGCGCCTCCAGTCCGTAACGTGCCGTGGCCTTTCCGTTGCCGCCACCTACCCCCGCCGGAGCCACACCGAAACGCACCCAGGGTTTCTCGCGCTGAATCATGCGGTGCACGGCGGCGATGGCGGCGTTCACGTTGTGGCGCCGCGCGTCGGCCTCTTTCTCGGAATTGTCAGACTTCGGCAGAGGCATCCCCTCGGGATAGAAATAGTCGTCGAACACCAGGCCGTCGACATCATAACTCTTTATTATGTCGCGGCACACGTCGACCACATGCCCCACGGCCTCGTCGTTACCGGGATCGAACACGGTAACCACCTTCGAGGCCAGCTGACGGGCAATCTGCTGTCCGGCCTTGGCGACACCGCCGCCACGCCCGC
>USKE01000211.1 GCA_900555165.1 uncultured Porphyromonadaceae bacterium
TGAAGAGCTCTCCTCGGAGCGCGTGCACCGCCAGCGGCCCATCGCCGCCTATGGCTCGTCGGTCGACATGGCCGCAGAGCGCGGTGCCTTCGAGATCTTCGATGCCGCCCGCGAGGCCAATAACCCGTATATCCTGCGTCTGAAAGAAGCCGCCCCCGAGATGTACGAGCGCATGGTGAAAAACGGCCGCCGCAACATAGCCTGCCTCACCATAGCCCCCACAGGCACCACGAGCCTGATGACACGCACGTCGTCGGGTATCGAGCCGGTGTTCATGCCCGTCTACAAGCGTCGCCGCAAGATCACCCCCTCTGACACCGAGGCCCGTGTGGACTTCGTCGATGAGACCGGCGAGCAGTTCGAGGAGTACATAGTATACCATCCCAAGTTCATCGACTGGATGAAGATCAACGGCATCCCCGTGCGCGACGACTATACCCAGGAGGAACTCGATGCACTGGTGGCACGGTCGCCCTATGCCGGCGCCACGGCCAACGACGTGGACTGGCTTGAGAAAGTGCGCATGCAGGGCCGCATCCAGAAATGGGTCGACCACTCGATTTCGGTGACAATCAACCTCCCCGCCGACGTAAGCGAAGAACTTGTGAACCGACTGTACGTGGAGGCCTGGCGCTCGGGGTGCAAGGGCTGCACCGTATACCGCGAGGGTTCGCGTTCGGGGGTACTTGTGGCATTGCAGAAGAGCAAGAAATCTGACGACAAGAACGCTGCCGCCCCCACCCCGACCATTATCCCCCAGCATGTGATCAAGCGCCCGATCGAACTTGAGGCCGACGTGGTGCGTTTTCAGAACAACAAGGAGAAATGGATCGCGTTCGTGGGTCTGCTCGACGGCAAGCCCTACGAGATCTTCACCGGTCTGGCCGATGACGAAGACGGCATCTTCTGCCCCAAGTCGGTTAGTCACGGCAAGATCATCAAGGCGGTAAACCCCGACGGCACGAAACGTTACGATTTCCAGTTCGTGAACAAACGCGGATACAAGACCACGATCGAGGGCCTTTCCGACAAGTTCAACCCCGAATACTGGAACTACGCCAAGCTCATCTCTGGCGTGTTGCGCTACGGCATGCCGATTGACCAGGTGCTCAAGCTTGTGGCCGGTCTGGAACTCGACTCGCAGAGCATCAACACCTGGAAAATGGGTGTCGAGCGCGCGCTGAAGAAATACATCCCCAACGGCACCAACCTCTCGGGTCAGAAGTGCCCCAACTGCGGACAGGAAACACTCGTCTATCAGGAGGGATGCCTGATCTGCACCTCGTGCGGCACATCGAAGTGCGGCTGACCCGAAACTGACATCCGCGAATGTGACATAATCCGGCATGGAACTACGACAGCAACGGCTAACCAGGTATGTGACTCCGCTCCGCGAGGGCGGGTCACTCCCTGCCGTGGCTGATGCTGACGACGGTTTCCAGTACGTCGTGAAATTCAGCGGCGCCGGGCACGGCACCAAGGCACTCGTGGCAGAACTGATCGGCTCTGAGGTAGCCCGCGCCCTGAAATTCCGCGTACCTGAGGCTGTTCTGCTCGAAATGGGCGAGGAGTTCGGACGCACCGAACCCGACGAAGAGATACAGGATCTGCTTAAAGCAAGCCGCGGACTGAACCTCGGACTCCATTATCTTCCCGGCTCGTTCACCGTCGACCCGTATGTGAACCGCATCGACCCCGACACCGCATCGCGCATAGTCTGGCTCGACGCATTCCTCACCAACGTTGACCGCACCACGCTCAACACCAACATGCTCGTCTGGAACCGCGAGCTGTGGCTTATAGACCACGGCGCGTCGCTTTATTTCCATCACAGCTGGCGTGACATCGACAAGGCTCCCCTAACCCCTTTCCCCTACATCAAAGACCATGCCCTGCTCAGATACGCCACGCGCCTTGAGGACGCCGACAGCTGGATACGCCAGCACATAACGCCGCGCACGCTTGAACATATCGTCGACCTCGTGCCCGACACCTGGCTGACATACGAAGGCACCGGCCTGACACCCGACGGCATCCGGCAGGTCTACAAGAATTTCCTCACCACACGGCTCAAGAACCACCGCATCTTCCTTGACGAGGCCATAAAGGCCCATAACGCCCTGCAATGAACCAGCATCTTTATGAATATGCCATAATACGCTATGTGCCCAGGGTCGAACGCGAGGAATTCATCAACGTCGGCCTGGTGATGGTGTGCAAGCGCGCCCGCTGGATAGAGGCGCGTGTCGGCGTCGCGCCCGAACGCCTGGCACACCTGCCCCACGCCCACTGCCGCGAGGAGATTCTCGAACAGTTGCGCACGTTCACCGACACTGCTGCCGGCACACAAGATTCAGGCCCCATCGGCCTCCTTGAACCCGAAGAGCGTTTCCGCTGGCTCACAGCCGTAAAGAGCTCATGCCTGCAAACATCCCGTCCCCACCCCGGTCTTACCGACAATCTGCAAGCCGAGTTTGACCGCCTCTATGCGCAATACGTCGACTAACACACTATATTCCAACAATATACTCTTCCGCAATCCACATTTGTAAACAAAAGTTAAGCAGGTGTATGGTTACACATCGTTACCTCACACCCGTGAATTGTCATATTGCAAGCCGATCTTACTATCATGCATCAAAAATCCAACCAAATCTCCCAAACGCCACCCTTAACTTCTAATAAAAGTTAAACCCCGCACATTTTTACGTCAAAAAGCTTTCACCATTCCCGACATAGTGATACCTTTGCTACGTGTTTTTCATGGTATTAGATTTAAGGTTAACTAAGATTGGTTGTCGGGAGACAATCAATTTTTTTTGTGCCCCCTGAAATCAGATATGGACATAAAGATACGTCAGGAAGATTAGCCACAGATCAGAGAGATAGTTAAGGGGGCATTTGCACACGCCGGACACAGCAATGGTGATGAACATGGCCTTCCATAATTCCGACTCGTCATTCATCGGGTCTATCAATTTCTACCATACCATTTCATCGTCGGGTTACAACTTAAACGAAATGTATAAAGCCCGGGGGAAGAATGATCAGTTTTCGTTATTTTCCACTAATCGTTCCAGCGTTGATTCTATCTGCTCTATAGAAGGCAGTGAACTCTTTATCTCGTTGGGGATTAGTTGTGACAGCTCATACTGAGATATACCGAGAGGATGATTGTAGGCCTCTAATGAGTATTGAGCCTCGATGTTGTCTTTATCCTTGCAAATCAACAGTCCGATTGTAGGATTGTCGTGTTCTGTCTTCAGCTAATGATTGACTGCCGTGACATACAGACCCAACTGTCCCAGATGGGATGCCTCGAATGAACCCGTTTTCAATTCCACGCAGCAATAGGCGTGTATGCGGGTGTTGTAAAACAGTAGGTCGATGAAGATTTCTTTTTCGCCGACTTGCAAACGATACTGTCTTCCCATATAGGCGAATCCTGTGCCCAGCTCAACAAGGAATTTGGTCACGTTGGCGACGAGAGCATCTTCAAGTTCCCGCTCGTTATAGTTCTCCGTCATCGTCAGGAAATTGAACACGTATGGATCTTTGGTGGTCTGCTGTGCAAGGTCACTTTGAGGGGCCGGAAGGGTTTTGCTGAAGTTGGTGAGGGCTTTCCCCTGCCGCTCATATAGGTCGGTACTGAGGAAATTCAACAGCACATCGCGCCCCCAGCTGTTCTCAATAACCTTGCGAACAAAGAACAGTGCCTTTTTCGCGTCTCCTTTACATTTGTCTATGATACGCTGTTGATGAAACCATGGAATTGAGCATATCTCTTTAAGCAAATCGTCTACACCCTGTAGACGATTTCCAACCAACTGTGAATAAAGCTGATAGAAATAGCACATATATTTGAGGTTAATTAATATTTTAAGTAAGTCGTAAAAAATAATTTATACTAAGCCGCATGGGCAAAGTTGATATT
>USKE01000212.1 GCA_900555165.1 uncultured Porphyromonadaceae bacterium
CAGTAGCCGTTTCCGGCGCGCCATTGCTCAAGGCTGTCGATGAATGTGGGGAGGCCGTCGCGCGGCGCTGTTCCGTCGCCGTCTTCGTCGCCGGGGGTGTCGGGTATGGCAGAAATCTCCACGCGCTCGTAATTCAGCGCGTAGTTCTGCAGGGAGATGTAGATGTATGTGAACGTGCCGATGCCCACCGCCATGTAGATGGTGTTGCACCAGCCCGGCAGGAAGGCCATCACGCCCCCTGCCACGCCGCATACGATTATGAGCAGCGAGCTTACCCAGAGCCATCGCACGAACAGGTCCACGCGGTCCGAGTAGTAGTTGCCGATATTGTCGCGCACACGCCTGAATGTCTTGAAGAAACGTGTCACCAGCACGAGCGCCTCGGTTATGAAACACGCGGCGAACATGATGAGTGTGGCGCGTCGTGCCGTGCCTGCCGTGGAGAGTGTGAGCGCCCACAGCAGTGTGACGTATGCTACGCCCGACCACAGGAACCGCCTTGACCGGCGCCGGCAGAAGTAGTCGCGGTCGAGCAGCTGTATGAAGGCGTAGCCGAACAGCAGTGCCGCCGGATAGAAGTACGTCAGGTTGAGGGCCGACGCGAGGTCGGGTTCCACACTCCTGAGCGGGAACACCACGAACACGCCTATCCCCGCCGCGAAAACACACAGCGAGGCTCCGAGCAGTTTGCGCGCGCGGTCGTAGGGCCTGTAGATTTCGGTTTTCGGGGCACGGCTCAGCAGCAGGCACACTGCCAGCAGCGCCGCGCAGACCGCGCCGGCGAAAATGGTGTATGCGTACAGGGCAGATTGCATTTCCGTGACTTGCTTGCTGGTTTGTCTGCAAAGTTACGAATACAATCTGTCAGAGCCGTCAAACTGTGCCCCACTTTTTTGAAAATCTGACAATCACGGCGCCCCGTTTTTGTAAAATCGTACATATTTTTGACAATCAGGTATAAAGTAAGCTAAAACCCTTCGGCAACCTTGCGGATCAATAATGAGAGATGCAGCCGGTCAAAGAGATAATAAAGTGCGGCCGCTCCCAGGATGAGAGTTACAAGAAGTTGCCGGTAATTATGCTTCCTGATTGCTGTATATATGCTCAGCGACAGCGTGACCATTCCTACGGTAAACAGGGCGAATAACCCAATCGCGCAAGCGATGTTTATGATTGTCTCGATAACCGGGAAACTTTCGCTCAACATCAGTAGCGGTATGCCCGGAAAAAGTATCAACAGCAATCCGCGCATCCACGCCGGCAGACGTCGCCACCGTATTTTAAGTTGCCGGTACATTATGTCGGAGGAAAATTCGTTTGTGGAAGGTAATCAGAAAGTTGGGCGGCCGATGACAAGATGATGTTTTTTCACTGGTTATATGCTGGCACAGTGGCAATCATAATACAATAGTGTATTCGTCGGCAGGTTTGTGTTTCACGCCATCAACCCACATGTCAGCCACACGGTCATCTTTCTTCCGGCTTATGGTGACCTTGAAATGTTTTTCTATGTTACGGGTCGGGATGCGCAGTGTCATTTCATACTCGGCGCTCACTGCTCTGTCGAATTCTCCGAATGACAGGTGCCACGGGGCACGGTAAGAATTCAGTGAGAGGCCATAGAAATGGGGAAGATAATACCTGCTGACGGGGATGCTTTCACCGTGATATTTATCGTCGGTATTGACCATGGTGTAGGTCTGGCCGTCATATTCCATCTCTATGGTTTCGTCGGTGATGTTACCGTCGACATTCGGATCGAGCAGGTTATTGCCCTCTTTGTCGGTGATGTTTATGTTGAGTACATAAGGCGCATAATCGTAGATTATGTCTTCGTTTTTACATGAGCTGACCGTCAGCAATACCATAATAGCCGTCAGCAGTCGTGATAAGGTTTTCATATTGTAGTGTATTTTGTGGGTAAATTTGTCTGTCAGAAGTCTATGCCGAGGCGGAACGAGAAAAACAGTTTGGTGTTATGTCTCTTGCCTATGAAGTCGTATATGGTGGCGGCCGAGGTGTGCCGGGAGCGGTAAGTTTCGTCAACGCAGTCGCGCAGTGTCAGGCCGAGTCCGAGGTTGAGGCCGCATTTGCGCGATATGCCAAGACGGTAGCCGACTGTGGGAGAGAAATATACGCCGTTGCCAATCTCTGAGAACTGGTACCCGAGACGTGCGTCGACAAACGGTGTGAAACGGCCGAATGTCAGGTCGGCACGGCCATCGACGTAAAGCGGAAACATGTATGTCAGCTCAGAGGGGTGGTATTCCAGCCCGATACCGGCGCCCACGAACCACATCTGGTTGATCTGATAGCCGTGGGTAGTGGAGCCGCCGGTGTAGTAGGCGTCGTGCCAAAGAGGCCCGGTGGCCGAGCGGTCGATGTGCGTGACCGAGTTGTTCCAGTCGATAAAGCCGCGATAACCGCGTCGGGGCTGTGCGGCTGAGATGGTGAGGGCCGTCAGTATAGCCGCGATTGCAGAGAGGGTGATACGTTTCATGATCATCGGCTTATCGGGTCTGGTTTACTTGCGTTCCGGCACTTCCGAAGCCGTAAAAGTATTCTACCTTGAACTTGCGGTGTCTGCCTTCGGTCATCGGTAGGGCGGTAAATTCGATTTCATTGTCGGCATGGCGGTATGTTACCGTGAGCCAGTCGAGTGAGACTGATGCCTCGTCATCGGGCGTGCTGTCTGCCGACGGAAAATCTATGCATGCACTTGCGTGTTTTTTGCCGTCCTCGATGGAGATTGTGGATAAGAAAGGGAGGCGGTCGCTGTGATATATCTGCGTTCCGCCCTCTTCGCCGAAATATACGCTCTGGGGCAGCCCGTATTGCTCGGTGTCAAGGCATGCCGCCATAAGCAACCCCAACGGTATGATTGCCGCCGTCAGGCGCGCGATTGATTTGACTCTCATGAATAGCTGATGTGATTGGTGATTGATTGGTAAGTCTTTGTGTGCCATCGGCCTGATGACTTTGCCAGCCACTCTTTATTGCAGGATGCCGATAATGAACTGTTTCAGCGTTGTGTAGACGTTGTGGGTGTAGAGGTCGAATATCAATGCGGTGCCCAATATCAGCGAGATGGTTGCCATGACCGGTGGCAGGAGTGATTTCTTATAGCGTATTGCGTCATACCATATAAGTCCCGAACCCAATACAAAGAACAGCAGGAGTGCCCCGTTTAGAATCCAGAAAAACACGCTCATGGCGATGCTGTTATGTTCCACAGGCGACGGTGTGTCAGGGGCTGTGGCTGTCAGAAATACCGTGATAGCAACAAGCACCGTAAGGCTGATGTAGCTTTTAGTGGTGTAGGGGAGTGCCCTGTATTTGCTGATAAGGCTCATTCTGAGTAATTACAGTTGATTACGAAAACAGGTTGATTATGAAATGATAGGTCTCGATATAATAGCTGGAGAACAGGCACCACAACAGAAACGCGGCGATACCGCTGGTGACGATGTAGAAGATAAACCACTTCAGTGTGCGGTGCCCGGCGGCCTGGCGGAATGATTTTACTGACTGTACTATGAAGTAGACAGCAAAGCATGCCGCGAAGATGCAACCCGAGACTCTCATGACAGTGTGAGTCTTGGGGTAGAATGTGTGGTCAATCAGCATGAGCCCGAGGAGCACAGCAAGCCCGGGGCCACATACCACTACATACTTCATGGCCAGCGGCAATGCGTTGTATTTACTCCTGATGGTGTTGAAACTGATGTTTACCATATACAAAAAAAAGGATAATGTTCGATATTTTAGATATATCGGGCGATGTTGTTATATGCTCTCACAAAGTTAAGCATTATATTTTAAATGACAATAGTGTAGCCATTGATTTGTTTAATATCTCGCAAGAGGGACACGGCTCTTTCATTTAAGATTGCCCTCGACTTTCAAAAATAGTGCTATTTTATA
>USKE01000213.1 GCA_900555165.1 uncultured Porphyromonadaceae bacterium
CGTGCGGGCATAAACAGCGAACTGCACGAATGTCTGCTGCCCCTGGGTCATATTAAGGTCAAACTCGCTGACGGCCGTACCTGTGACGTCGGTGGCGATGCAGATGTCGTCGACTCCACCATTGTACTGATAAACGTCATAAGTGATTGACGATGCCGGCAGCGGCGTGCCGTGAATGTCGGCCGTGACAGGCTCCCACGAGAGGGCCACTTTGCCGGGCGCCGTCTCGACGGCTGTCATGGCAGCGGGGGCGGCAGGCACGTCAAGACCGATGTAGCCGGTCACCGAGGCGGGTGAGCCCTCGCCTTCGTCGTTATACGACGTGACGGTCACAGTGTATTCGCCCATAGTATCGACGGTAACCTCCTCGCTCATTCGGGTGGCGACCGCCGGATTGGGGATGCTCTTTACCAGGCGGTCGCCGAGCTGTATGTCAATCCTGGCTATCGAGGCGATGGGGTTGCCTGACGAATCCCTGTCGGGGGTTGTAAAATTCACGCTGGCCTTGAGAGCGCCGGTGGGGTCTGTGACGAGTTCAAGATCCTGCACCTGCGACGGCACGGCCACGGGCAGCGGCGCGTCGACTTTTAGGTTGTCGATGATGAGAGTATGGCGGTCTTTGAGCGACATGCCGTGCACACCGATATAGTAAAGCCCCGTGGCAGTGGTGTTGATTGTGCCCGAGAATGTCTGCATCGAGTTTTTGTCAATCAGCGTTTCGGGGATTACCTCGATTGTCATGGCCTCGGCTGTGGCAGCCATGCCGGCCTTGACCTCGAGTTTCTCGGAATACTGCACGTTCATGCAGCGGGCGTCGATGCTGAACGGATACTGGCGCCCCCCTTCGAGTTTCAGGGGTACGGTGATGAGCCAGTCGTCCATGGCCTTGTATGTGTTGTAAACAATTTTCACGGTCGAGCCGTCGCATGTCCATACTTTTTCGTCGTCGTTGGCGTCTATTATCGTATAACCGTCAAGCGCCGAATCACTGTTGAAATCGTTGAGGTACGGGGGTGTCTCCGAACCAGCATACGCCACGTTGGTGGCGCTGGTGAAACTCTTGCCGTTAGAGGTTCCCGTAACCTTGTAACGGTACGGCGTGCGCTGAGCCGGCTCAGGCACGGCGAACGAACACGATGTTGCATCGGTTACGCGCACCTGCACGGCACCGGTGTCATAGTCGGTAACCACATACTCGAACGGGTCGGTAGGGCTGAGGAATCCGCCGTCGACAGTCTCGGTAGGTCGCGTCCACGACACTGTCATCAGACCGTCGGCCCACGATGCCGTGGCCTCGGTGGCCTTTGGTGTGCCGAAACCGACGAACAGCTCGGTCTTCACGGCCTTGCTCGACTTCTCGCCCGAGGTTACGGTTATCGAGAAGGTGTAGAGGCCGCCGTTGTCGACAGTCACCGGAGCATTCACCATCTGGCCGTAGCCGCAGGTTCCCTGCCCTACTACGGCGCCGTTGCCGAGCACGGTATAGCTCAGCTGACCTGTGCCGGGGTTACCGTCGGTATTGTTGGCCGGGGTGCGGAAATTGACTGTGCCGGTCAGGCTGCCACCCTCAAAGGTAGCCGAGACATCGGTGACCCTGTCGGGTGTGCCCGGGTCGGGAACCGGAATCACCACCAGACCCACGACCTCCTCGTTATGCGGAAAATCGAGTATCTTCGTGGCCGCGCCGGTCGTGGTGTTCACCTCGGCCAGATAGCCGTTGTCGTCGAGATCCTCGATAGTCCAGTAGAGACGGTTTGTCTTGACATCAAAATCCATGTCAGAGGCATACTGCGGGCTGAGACCCGTGGCGCCGACCTGGGTGGTGGCGCCGGTAGCCTTGTCGATTTTGTGCAGATAGCTGTCGGTAACGGTGAAACTGCTCCCCTCCTGGTGGCCGGTGAAACTTATGCCCCAAAGCTGGCCCGTGCCGTCAAAGGCTATAGCGGCCCAGCGGCCTTCGAGCTGGGCTACCGGATGAATGGCGACACGGTTGTAGCCGTAGCCGTCATCCTCCACATAGTCGATGGTGACGATCTGCAGAGCCTGCCCGTTGGTGGTGTAATTGAGGCCGTAGACGATGTCGGTGGTGGGATCGACCGATGTCGATACCGACATGTAATGACAGTCGTATGTCTCGCGGTAGAAGACCCGCTCGCCAGTTACGATATCATATCCGCTCCAGTCAGCGCCGAACTTGGCCGCCATGACATACATCTTGCAGTTGTAATAGACGCCGTCATACAGATGGCCGGCCGAACGGCCACCCACATCCTGGAGTTTGGTGAACTGCGAGCCGGCTATGACCGGCAGGTCATAGAGGCCATAGGGGGTGTACGATTCGGTCCAGTTGTCGCCGGCAATAACGGTGCCTATCATGCGCGGCAGGCCGCCCGTAGCCGACAGTTTCTTTGCAAGCGAACGTTTGCCTGCCCGAATGACCGGTAGTGCGCCTTTAGCGGGGCGCGACGTTAATGTGAGCGACTGGTCGATGCCCTGACGGCCGCCCGCATCGGCGGTGGCTGACCGAACCTGAGCGGCAACAGCCGTGTGCGCTCTCTGCGGCGACATCTGAGGTTCCCGGGCAAACGCTGACGAGACAGAAATCATCGCACACAGCAAAAGTAGTGACGGTTTTCTCATTACTGATTGATTTTAATTGTGATACTGGTTTGGTTATTGTCTTGAACCTGTACCGTTGCCGTGTGTGAGCCGGCAACAATACGGAGAACTGTGCATTGTGATTGAATTATAAGGTGATAAGAGTTGTTCGGTTGGTTATTTCGGTTATATGCGTTGAATGGAGCTGCCTCCACTTATTTTTGCAAATATACACACAATTTTATTCACAACAAGCATTTTTCTCAAAAATCAAACAATTCGCACGCAAAAAGCATACAACAACAGTTTTTATCATGCAAAATTACATTTCCTGTACTCGGAGGGCGAGCAGCCGTAGGCGCTCCGGAACAGGCGGTTGAAGTAGGTCACGTTAGCGAAACCTGTGTCATAGGCAATGGCCGAAATGCGGTCGTCGGTACGGGCCAGGCGCTCGGCGGCGCGGTCAAGCCTGACAGAATTCAGATAGTCTGACCACGTGATGCCGGCGTGGCGGCGCATGAAGACGCAAAACGCCGATTTATTCATGCCCAGATGCGAGGCCATCTCGCCGAGCGACACCGGTCTCGCATAATTGCACGCGCAGTACACCCTCACCTTTTCAAATCGGCGTTCGGCGTTGGTCTGATGCCGGTCATGGCCTATTGTGCGGCATCCTGCGGTGTCGACCATCGTCATCAGCAGGTCGAGCATCAGCGGCAGGCGTGCCGAGGGCGTAAGGCCGCGCATGGCATACAGCAGTTCCCTGAGCCTGGCGCATGCGCCTCCGGTGTAGATTATGGCATCGCTCAGCGAGCCGAGTGTCGCGGCGGTTGCCGCCATCTCAGGCAACAGCGCCCCGAGACTGTCAGGCAGTGCGGGGTCAAAGAATACCGATATGTTCGTGATGTTTCCACCGGTATCGGTCACTCCGGGGTCAAACCGCCACTGATGCGGCATGCCCGGCGGCACAAGCACTATCTCACCCTCGGCGAAAGGTTCGGTGGTATCACCTAAGGTGCGGTACCCGGCACCGCAGGTCACGTGCGAAAGCTCCCAGCACCGGTGCGAGTGCATGCCGATCTGTCGCACCGGAGGCACGCATACGTCGTCATAGTCAAATGCCACATGTTTCATGAGTCGGTCTGTTATTTTTGCAAATATAGTTCAAATCTTTGATATTATAAGTAAACATTGGTAAAGCGCCGCATCGTAAATTTGCACCGAAAAAACACTTTTGCAAAATGACATCACAGACACTTCCTTTGGCATCGAAGCCGCGGTTCGAGATTCTCGACGGACTGCGCGGCGTGGCCGCCATGATAGTGG
>USKE01000214.1 GCA_900555165.1 uncultured Porphyromonadaceae bacterium
TACACCGGCTGGCCCCCTGTAGCACCGGAGCCGGGAGCTCCCGATGCTGTCACGACGTTCACGCCGGGAATCTTGCCGACCATGGCCTCCTGCACAGAGGTGCGGTTGCCCTTGTTGAAATCATCGGGCTTGACGGCGATTACAGAGCCGGTGGCGTCTGATTTCTTGACGCGGCCGTAACCGATTACCACTACCTCGTCAAGAACCTCGGCATTCTCCTTGAGAACGACTCCTTTTACAAGTTCGGGCGAGTTTGCGGCAATCTCCATGGGGAGGTATCCGACATAGCTGATTGAAAGTGTGGAGTTGGCCGACGGAGCCTGGAGGGTGAACCGGCCGTCGATGTCGGTTGCGGTACCTGTGGATGTACCTTTGACTTTTACTGTGGCGCCGATTACAGGTTCGCGGTCCTGGTCAAGTACCAGACCCGACACCTGCACCTGTGCCAGTGACGGGAGCGCGGCCAGCATGAGCAGGAATACCGCGACTAACCTCACATGGGTTTTGATGAATGTATTCATTCGCAGATGTGATTTAAGGTGTTATGATTGGTGATTTCGGTTGTGCTGTTTCGGTTGCAAAATTAATATGCGGAAAGGACGAGGTAAAGTCAAAGTAAATGCCAAAGTAGATTGTTAAAAATATTAATTGCCTTATTGTCAATATGATATAAGTAGTGGCGGTAACTGCTAAAGTAGACCGCCACACAAATGATTTTATACAATGTTGAGTGTATCCAGGACTAAAGGGAGCGCACTGCACGCGGAAAATCCTCACGCGGAATGCGGGCGTGTGACCTGACGCGGAACCGGTAGTTGTAGACCGTCTGGGGCGAGTAGTGCAGGAACGCCGCTATCTGCGACGAGTCGGTGATGCCGAGGCGCACCAGGGCGTAGATGCGCAACTCGGGCGAGAGGAGTTCGCCGGGCCGTGGCTCGAGTTCGTAGCCCGGCTGCATGAGAGCGTTGAACCTGGAGATGAAGTCGGGGAAGATGTCAAGGAAGATGGAGTCGAATTTCTGGAAGAACGACTGCAGATGTTCCGGCCCCTGGGGCGTGGCCAGTATGGCGTCGATATCTTTTATCTTGCCCGCTTTGATGCGCTGCGACAGCTGCAGCCGGTATTTGTCGAGCGACCCGATGTAGTCGGCGCAGAGATTGAACAGGTAACCAAGATACTGTTCCTTTACTTTCGACGATTCCTGCAGACGGTGGTTGGCCTCGCTGAGGCGGGCACGAAGATTTTCAAGTTCGATGTTCTTGCGTTCAAGGGCATGGCGCTCGTGGTTCAGGCGCTTGTTCTTGCGTATGGCGAAGACCACCGCGCAGCACAGAGCCGCAAGGAGCGCACCTGACATTACGAGCCACAGGTTCTTGTTGCGGGCCGATTTCTCCTGCGCGTCGGTGTATGACGCCGTGATGATGGGCAGGTAGGTTGAGATTCGCTGTATGCGGCTTGTGGCGTGGCTGGCATGGATGTCGTCGATGGCGCGCATTATGTAGCGGAACGCCCTCGGATCGTCACCTTCGGCCGAAAGTATGCGCGCCAGTTCCTGCAGTGCCTCATATTTGCGAACCGAGAGATTCAGGTCATGGGCTGCGGCGACCGCATAGTTGTATTTCGCCTCATCAATGCGGCCGAGACCTTCGAGACTGCGGGCGCGGGTGAACGAGAGCACGCCCAGGTCAATTCTGCCACCCTGCGCGGCCTCAAGCGAGTCGAGATCGGCCAGGCATCCCTTGTAGTCATTCCGTCCCAGATGCTTTGCGGCTGTGTTCAGCCAATAGTCTGTCGAGCCGGGTTTTGAGATGGCGATAATCGAGTCGCGATAGGCCTCGAGGCAGGCGAGGTTGGTCCGGTAATCCTGGTCGGTGGTCGAATGCTCTACAAGCGAGTAATATATTGAGCAATAGCGGTTGAGTATGCGCCGGTGGTATATGTCGCGCCACGGGCGCGGGATGCGGTCAAGCAGTGCCATTGCCGTGGTATAGTCACCGACACCCTTGTGGCTTTCGGCCTCCATGATTATGGCGTTGTAGAGCAGTGAGTCGTTGCCGATCTGCCGGGCGGTCTTTACACATTCGCGCGATACAAGCAGCAAGGTATCCATAGAATAGGAGCGGTATTCGCTGAACAGCGCCTCAAGCTCGCGGTAACGTTCGCGGGGAGTCGTGGCGGCGGCGTATGACCGTTTCAGGCTGTCGAGTCTGTGGCTTTTTTCGCGTGCGATGGCGTCCGCGCGATCCATCACGCGGTCGAGCCTCGCCAGTGCCTCGGCTGTGGAGGCGGGCGCAGTGTCGACAGACTCATTCTCGGAGCGTGTGGCGCATGCCGTGAATGTTATTATAAAAATGAGTGACGCTGTCAGGCCTGCGAGGCGTACCAAAAAGCGGTTTGTGTTCATGGCAGGTTTCATACGGTGACAAATTTACGAAATCGGATGCAATATACGGCCAAATCTTATTAACTTTGCAAAAAATAAGCTAACTGACAATGTACAGAACCAATACATGCGGCGAGCTGCGGCTCGCCGATGCCGGCAAGGATGTGGTCCTGGCCGGCTGGGTGCAGAGAACGCGCAAGATGGGCGGCATGACGTTCGTCGACCTGCGCGACCGTTACGGCATCACACAGGTGGTGTTCAACAACGCCGATGACGCCGCCCTCTGCGAGCAGGCCAATCACCTTGGCCGCGAGTTTGTGGCACAGATAAAGGGCAAAGTCGCCGAGCGCTCGGCCAAGAACCCCAATCTGCCTACCGGCGACATCGAGATCATCGCCTCGGGCCTTGAGGTGCTGAACCCGTCGGAGATTCCGCCGTTCACCATCGAGGACGATACCGACGGCGGCGATGACCTGCGCATGAAGTTCCGCTACCTCGATCTGCGCCGCGCCGCCGTGCGCCGCAATCTTGAGCTGCGCCACCGCATGACCATGGAGGTGCGCCGCTATCTCGACTCGAAGGGTTTCCTTGAGATCGAGACCCCGATGCTGGTGGGCTCGACACCCGAGGGCGCCCGTGATTTCGTGGTGCCCTCGCGCATGAATCCCGGCCAGTTCTATGCGTTGCCCCAGTCGCCTCAGACCCTCAAGCAGCTGCTGATGGTGTCGGGCATGGACCGCTATTTCCAGATTGTGAAATGTTTCCGCGACGAGGACCTGCGTGCCGACCGTCAGCCCGAGTTCACCCAGATCGACTGCGAGATGAGTTTTGTCGAGCAGGAGGATGTGATCAGCCTTTTCGAGGGGATGGCCAAGCACCTGTTCAAGGAACTGCGCGGCGTGGAGCTCGAGGGTGACTTCCAGCGTATGCCCTGGGCCGACGCCATGAAATATTACGGCAGTGACAAACCCGACCTGCGTTTCGGCATGAAGTTCGTCGAGCTGATGGATGTCATGAAGGGGCACGGGTTCGGCGTGTTCGACTCGGCCGCATACATCGGCGGCATCAACGCCAAGGGTGCCGCACATTATACCCGCAAACAGCTCGACGCGCTCACCGAATATGTCAAGCGTCCGCAGATCGGCGCCAAAGGTCTTGTCTATGCCCGCGTGGGCGAGGATGGCACCGTGAAGTCGTCGGTCGACAAGTTCTACAGCCAGGAGGCACTTCAGGAGCTGCGCAAGGCCATGGATGCCGAGCCGGGCGACCTGATTCTGATCATGTCGGGCGACGATGCCATGCGCACCCGCAAACAGCTGTGCGAGCTCCGTCTTGAAATGGGCAACCAGCTGGGTCTGCGCGACAAGAACAAGTTCGCCTGCCTCTGGGTGGTTGATTTCCCCATGTTCGAATGGAGCGACGAGGAACAGCGCCTGATGGCCATGCACCACCCGTTCACCCACCCGAAAGATGAGGATATACCCCTGCTCGACACCAAGCCCGAAGAGGTTCGCGCCGATGCCTACGACATGGTC
>USKE01000215.1 GCA_900555165.1 uncultured Porphyromonadaceae bacterium
GGGGCCGATGGCCCCCTCCTCCGCCCGTCCCTCCCCCGCCGTGACCGTGGCCCCGGTGTTCGCCACGACAAAGGGGAAACTTGACCTGCGCGTCTTCGTCGACCGCTCATCGGTAGAGATCTTCGGCAACGGCGGCCGTTTCGCGATGACCAACCTGGTGTTCCCCGGCTCACCCTACACCACCCTGACCGTAAGCGCCGCCGGCGGCAAGGCCCGTATCGACGACCTGAAAGTATACTCCATCAATCCCGCCAACTGAACCTAACCCCAACACATGAATACCGCAACAACCGCTACCATGACACGTAAAACCTCGCTGATGCAGATAGTTCCGGTGATGCTCTGTTTCTTCGCCATGGGCTTTGTCGACCTGGTCGGCACCGCCTCGAACTATGTGCAGAAAGACCTCGGACTCACCGACTCGCAGGCAAACCTCTTCCCCTCGCTCGTCTTCTTCTGGTTCCTGATATTCTCGGTGCCCACCGGGATGCTGATGAACCGCATCGGCCGCAAGAACACCGTGCTGATCTCGCTCGTCGTCACCGCAGTCTCGCTGTTCATCCCCGCTTTCGGCGACAGCTACTGGGTGATGCTCACCGCATTCTCTCTGCTCGGCATCGGCAACGCAATCATGCAGACCTCACTCAACCCGCTGGTAACAAACCTCATCAGCGGCGACAAACTGGCCTCGACGCTCACCTTCGGCCAGTTCGTGAAAGCCATCGCCTCGTTCCTGGCCCCGATCATCGCCGCCTGGGGCGCCACCACGCTGCTGCCGACATTCGGCCTGGGCTGGCGCGTGCTCTTCGTGATATATGCAGCCATAAGTTTCCTCTCCATCGCCGTGCTCGGCGCCACCCCCATCGAGGAGGAGCGCCCCGACAAGGCATCGGGCATCGGCGAGTGCCTGAAACTGCTTGGCAAGCCGTTCATCCTGCTCTGTTTCCTGGGCATCATGTGCCATGTGGGCATTGACGTTGGCACCAACACCACAGCCCCCAAGATTCTAATGGAGCGCCTGGCCCTGCCGCTTGAGGAGGCCGGATTCGCCACCGGCGTATACTTTATCTTCCGCACCGCCGGCTGTTTCCTGGGCGCGTTCATACTCCGCGCCATGTCGCCCAAGCTCTTCCTGGCCATCAGCGTGGCCATGATGCTCGTGGCCATGGGCATGCTCTTCGTCTGCGACACCCTGGGCGCCCTCTACACCGGCATTGCCCTGATAGGTTTCGGCAACTCGAACGTGTTCTCTATCATCTTCGCCCAGGCCCTGACGGCACAGCCCGCCGAGCGCAACGAAGTTTCGGGCCTGATGATCATGGGCCTCTTCGGCGGCACCATTTTCCCGTTGGCAATGGGTTTCATGGCCGACGCCATGGGGCAGGCCGGTGCCGTGGCCGTGATGACCGTAGGCGTGGCCTACCTGCTCCTCTACTCGCTCAAGCTCAAGAAAGCCTGACCCCCTCCCATAATTCCCATAACTCCCATTACTCCCACCCTTACAATAATGAAAAACTATGTAGTCGGCATGGGCGAAGCCCTTTGGGACGTGCTCCCCGAAGGTAAGAAAATCGGTGGCGCCCCCGCCAATTTCGCCTATCATGTTTCCCAGTTCGGTCTCCCTTCGGCGGTAGTCAGCGCCGTCGGCGACGACCCACTCGGCAAAGAGATTCTCGAGAACTTCACCTCGAAAGGGCTCAACCACCTCATCGAGACCGTTCCCTACCCCACCGGCACCGTGCAGGTGGAGATTGACCCCGCCGGGGTGCCCCAGTACGAGATCAAAGAGAACGTGGCCTGGGACAACATCCCCTACACCGCGCGTCTTGAGGCGCTGGCCGAAAAGACACAGGCCGTATGTTTCGGCTCGCTGGCACAGCGCAACGTGGTGTCGCGCAACACCATAAACCGTTTCCTCGACGCCATGCCGCAGACCGGCGACGAACTTGTGGTGTTCGACGTGAACCTGCGCCAGGGTTTCTACACCAAAGAGATTCTGTGCAACTCCATGAAACGCTGCAACATCTTAAAGATCAACGACGAGGAGCTTGTCACCGTGAGCCGCATGTTCGGCTATCCGGGCATCGACCTGCAGGACAAGTGCTGGATTCTCCTTGGCAAATACAACCTTAAGATGCTGATTCTCACCTGCGGCATCAACGGCAGCTACGTGTTCACCCCGGGCAACGTGTCGTTCCAGCCCACCCCGCGCGTCGAGGTGGCCGACACCGTGGGCGCCGGCGACTCGTTCACCGCCGCGTTCATAGCCTCGATCCTGCAGGGCAAGACCGTGGCCGAGGCCCATGCCCGCGCCGTGCAGGTCTCGGCGTTCGTGTGCACCCAGAAAGGCGCCATGCCCATCCTCCCCGCCGAGCTGAAGAGCTGATACATAAGCCACATAAGTCACATAAGCCACATAAGTTACATCTCTGTAACGTATGTGGCTTATGTGACTTATGTTATGTATGTGTCAGCGCACGAGCAGGCGCGAGGCGTGGCCGGCCACGCTCACAACGTAGATGCCGGGGGCCACGGCAACCTCGGCGGTGCCGGTCACGGCGCCGCTGTGATAGAGACGCCCGTCAATGCCGGCAACCACAAGGGTCTCGCCTTCGAGGCCACTGACAACCACGGCGCCCGGGCGTGTGCTCACGCTAACCGAGGCCGAGACAATCTCGCCAACGGCCGAAGTGATCTCTTTGTACTCCTCCCAGGTGTTTGTGGTGTGGTGGAAGATCATCGACTTCCCCTCGACCCTCAGGCCGGTCTGGTTGGCACCGGGATACTGCGACGAACCGTTCTTGAAAATCACATACGAACTACGGAACTTCTCGGGGAGTTCATAACGGTAATAGCCGGTATTGGTGTCTTTTGTCATCGCGGGGGTGGCATCCCACGAAGTCATGTTGGTGTTGTTGTCGATATAGACGTATAGCGAGGGGATCCAGCTGCCGTCGTAATACACATAGACCGGTTTCTGCGGCTCGGCTGTGGCGGCTGTCACGGTCATGGTCATGGCCTTCAGGTCGACTGTGATGTTGTATGCGCCCGGATCCACAATCCATGACTTGCAGCCCGAGGCCGACACATTAGCGGCATATTTGGTGACGGGCATTGCCGTGTTGAGGCTTACCGTCGTGCTTTCTGCCGGGGCGCCGTAGCGGTTGGCCGAGGCGTTAAGGGCATCCCAGGTCGAACCTACGAAGTCAGAGAGGTTGAAATAGCATTTGGTCTCGTTGGCGGCGGCGGTGAATGTCACGCCGGTGGCAGTGTATTTTCCGTCGGCGTAGGTCATCTCGAAACCGGTGCCCGGAGTCGCGCTCCAGCCGGCGTTTCCGGGGAGGTTTCCGAGGATGTAGAGATTGCCCTGCACGGGGTCAGGATCAGGAACAGGATCGGGATCCGGGTCAGGCTGTGTGCCGTCGTTATAGATCACGGCGATGCCCGATGAACCCACATCGCCCGAGATTGTGGTGGCGGTGACGGTGAACGTGCCGCCGCTAACGCGGTCGGTATATGTGCCGGCGGGGCAGTATCCGCCGCCGTTTGCCACCGATACACGGCCGCTACCCTTGGCTACGATGACGGCGCCGCCGTTCTTGCGGGTGATCGAGCAGGCGTTGCCGTTATCGTTTTTCGCGAAGTAATCGGCCTTGTTGACCATCACGTTCCGGAACTTGTTGACCTCGCTCACGGCCTTGCCGCGATAGGCGTCAGTGCCTTTGCCGACCTTGATGTTGTTGAATCCTTTGGTCGTGGGGCGCGCCAGATAGAGTGCCGTGGCGCCGTTGCGGCATGCCATGGCGGCATACGCGCGGTCGATGACAGACTGGTCTACGTTCTGCGACCATTCGTCGTTCGAGTATGTATCGTGGCTCTCGGCCCAGTAGACGAGTTTTGTGTCGGGCACG
>USKE01000216.1 GCA_900555165.1 uncultured Porphyromonadaceae bacterium
CCACGATGAAGATGATGACTGCCGTCTGCGCATCATCGACCTCACCGGAGCCTACCGCAACGGCGAGCGCGGCATGGTCTACGGTCTGCCCGAGCATTTCCGCAAGCCGCTGGTGCGTGGCGCCACACGCGCGGCAATCCCCTCGGCGGTGGCCATGGGTGTGGGCCTGGCACTGCTGCCGCTGGCGCGTAACTCGGCCATCAGCGGCCGTGTGACCGTGACCGTCAGTCTGGCGTCGACCGAGATGTTCGCCGCGTCGTCAGCCCCGAACAAACCGTTTACACCCGAGATGTCGACCCGTTTCGACCCCGTGGCTCCGGCCGAGTTCCGACCCGACGCCGAGCATTTCGCGGCCGAGATTACATCGTTCCTGCGCGAGGTGATGCCCGCTTTCGCCGGGGAGGTCAGCCTGAAACTGTCGCGCACCGAACAGCGTCGCGGCGTCGCCGTCACTGTCGACGTGGCATCGTCGATGACGCAGACCGACGTGCGACGCGCCATAGACACCGCCTACGACGACCATGCCTTCGCCTACCGCGTGGACCATCTGCCCGACGTAGACGAGGCACTCAACACAAATAAATGCCTGCTCTACGTGTGCGACCCGCGCGTGCCCGACGATTTGGGCACCGCATCGTCGGCCACTGTGGCCGAGGCCGTGCCCGGCGAAAACGCCCTGCGGCTCGTAAGCGTCAGCGACAACCTGCTCAAAGGCGCCGCCGGCACCGCCGTGCACTGCATGAATCTGCTTTTCGGGCTGTCGGAGCGCACGGGGCTCGCCCTCAAATCGTCGGCCATATAGAAAATCGGCCCAACGTTTTACCGACCGTCAAAAATTGTGTAACTTTGCGGTGTGTTAGGTATAACTAAAGAACAGCTCAAGGAACTCCCCGAGGTCCACTACCCCGGGCGGGTCATCATGGTCAACACGGCCGCGAAGGCCAAAAGCGCCCTGCGCTATCTCAACAAGGTCAAACAGGTAGGCTTTGACACCGAGACACGTCCGAGTTTCCAGAAAAACCACCGCTACAAGGTTTCGCTGGTGCAGATCTCGACGCTCGACGACGAATGTTTCCTCTTCCGCCTGAAAGAGATCGGCAGCCTCGACGGACTCTACGAGTTCTTGGAGAATCCGGCCGTGCAGAAGATCGGCCTCTCGATAAAAGACGATTTCCATTCGCTGGCAAAACACCGCGAGTTCAATCCCGCCGGATTCGTGGAACTGCAGACGTTTGTCAAAGACTATGATATAGCCGACAACTCGCTGCAGAAAATCTACGGCCTGATTTTCAATGAACGTATCTCGAAAAACCAGCGTCTCACCAACTGGGAGGCGAAAGACCTGACCGGAGGGCAGCAGGCATACGCCGCCATCGACGCCTGGGCATGCCAGCGCATATACAACCATCTGGTGGCCGGAGGATTCGATCCCTCGGCATGCCCCTACTCCATCGACGACGAGACGGCCCAGGCCCTGCAGCGAAGTGTGGGCATACACCTGCCGCAGTTCGACACCGCTCCGGCACCCGACACCGCCGACGCCGAACCGAAGAAGAAGAAACGCCGCAAGAAAAAGAAAAGCGCCGACTCACAGGCAACCGACACACAGGCAACCGACGCCCAGGCAACCGACCCGGGCACAGACGGCACACAGGCTGCCGCCGAAACGCTGCCCGAACCAAAGGCAAAGGCGAAAAAGGCAAAGAAAGCCAAGCCTGAGGTACAGCCGCAGCAACCGGCCGCAGAGCCGGCGCCGGCCCCGAAAAAGTCGCGTTACAAAACACATTCTGAGGAGATTGCCGAGATCAAGGAGCGCCTGACCGTACTTGAAACCCTTGTCAATGAGGTGAAGGATGCCCTGAAGAAACTCGTCACGCCACGGCGCGCGCGGTCATCGAAGAAGGGTTCTTCAAAAGACTGACCTGCCGGCGGCATCTCGCCTCAGAGCCAGGCATCAAGCTCACAACCGTTTAACTCTCACTCTCATGATACCCCGCTCGATAATTCTGCCCACACTGCTCCTCATCCTGCTCGTAGTAATGGTCGGCCTCGGCTATGACAGCTACCGTACAGGGCTGACATCGCCCCTGCTCTATTTCGGCGGAGCCTTCGTGACACTGTGCTGTATCATCGGGTTATACCTGCATCTGCACAATAGAGAAAAGTAACCACCACACATAATCCACCGGATATGCGCAAATCCATCGTAACCATGGCCGCTATCGCCACATCAGCACTGGCCCAGGGTGCCGTTCCGGCCCCCGAGTCATACCCCACGGCTCCCACCGAGGCCGTTGTCGACGAATACTTCGGCGTGAAGGTAGCCGACCCCTACCGTCCGCTCGAGAACGACACCGCCGCCACCACCCTCGCCTGGGTCGAGGCCGAGCGGAAAGTCACCGACAGCTACCTCAGCCGTATTCCGTTCCGCGACCGTCTGCGCAAGCAGATCGCCTCGTACAATGACTACGTGAAACAGGGCGCCCCCTGGCTCTGGAAAGACGGCCGTTTCTATTTCACGCGCAACGACGGCCTGCGCAACCAGTCGGTACTCTACCGCATGGACCGCCCCGGCGGTGCCGAGACAATGGTGCTCGACCCCAACACGCTGTCGGCCGACGGCACGGTGGCTCTGACGGGCCTCTCGATGTCGCCCGACGGCAAACTGATCGCCTACACCATCTCGCGCAGCGGCTCTGACTGGACCGAAATCTACGTGATCGACGCCGAGACACTTCAGCCTACCGGCGACCACATAGAATGGGCCAAGTTCACCGGCGCCGACTGGCGCAAGGACGGGTTCTACTACAGCGCCTACGATCGCCCCGAGGCTGGCAAGGAATTCTCGAACGCCAACGAGAACCACCGCATATACTTCCACCGCACCGGCACCCCGCAGAGCGCCGACGAGCTGGTGTTCGAAGACAAGGAACACCCCCTGCACTTCCATTCGGCCGGGCTGTCGTCTGACGGCCGATATCTGTTCGTGTCGGTCGGCGGTCAGGGATTCGGCAACGGACTGATGGTAAAAGACCTTGAGACACCCGGCGCCGACTGGATCACCATCGAACCTACCCAGCAGTACGAAATCGAGCCCGTCGACGTCATCGACGGCACACTCTACCTGCTCACCTCGGCCGACGCCCCCAACAAGCGTCTTGTTACAGCCGACATCAAGGCACCGCAGCGCGCCAACTGGAAAGACCTCGTGCCCGAAGACCCCAGCGGGGTGCTCAACTCGGCACAGCGCGCCGGTGCAGACAAGCTGATACTCAACTACGAGCGTGACGCATCAGACCACCCTGCGCTCTATACCATCAAGGGTGAGAAGATACGCGACATAGCGCTGCCCACCTACGGCACCACCGGGTTCAGCACGTCAGAGAAATCAGACGATGTATTCTACGGTTTCGCATCGTTCCTCTACCCCTCGGCCGTCTACACCTACGACATGGCCACGGGCGAGAGCAAACCCTGGTTCACCCCTCAGGTGAAAGGTTTCAACCCAGATGATTATGTAACCGAGCAGGTGTTCTACCCCTCGGCCGACGGCACAAAGATACCGATGTTCATCACGCGCCGCAAGGATATAAAGCTCGACGGCACCAACCCCGTCTACCTCTACGGCTACGGCGGTTTCAACGTGTCGCTGCCCCCCTCGTTCTCGCCCAACCGCCTGGTTTGGCTTGACAACGGCGGCATATACGCACAGACCAACCTGCGCGGTGGCGCCGAATACGGCGAGGCTTGGCATGAGGCCGGCACGAAACAGAAGAAACTCAACGTATTCAACGACTTCATCGCCGCTGCCGAATACATGATTCGCGAGGGGTACACCACCCCCGACCGCCTGGTAATCGAGGGTGGCAGCAACGGCGGCCTGCTTGTAGGCGCCGTCACCAACA
>USKE01000217.1 GCA_900555165.1 uncultured Porphyromonadaceae bacterium
CCCCGCCGTTTTTATTAATTATATGTGTTCGCGTGCGTTTTCACGCGCCTTGACGACTGCAAAAGTACGGAAACGCGGGTTTATAGGAAAATTTAACGGACTGCCGGGGCACTCTCTGTTGCTGATACAGAATTTATTCCCTAAATTTGCAAAAGTCCGTTGCTGCGGGCTGTCACAAGCAAAAAACTTACATTCATACCTTAACAGATGAAAAACGTCTACTCCGTATTGGCGGTGCTGATGTGCCTCTTCGGGCTGTCGGGCCACGCGCAGGTGGTGACCACCAATCCCGCCGTAATCACACCCGAGACAAAGGGTGTGGAAATCACATTCCATGCCGACTGGGGCAACCGCGGGCTGATGAACCTGGCCGCAGGCCAGAAGGTCTATGCCCACACCGGTGTGATCACCAACAAATCAACGGCCTATAACGACTGGAAATACGCTCCCACCTGGGGCGACAACGCCGCTAAGTACGAACTTACCAAGAAGAGCGCCAACGAATGGGTGCTCAATATCCCCGACATCCGCGAGTATTACGGCATCAAGGACGCAAACGAGGAGATTCTGCGTCTGGCCTTCGTGTTCCGCAACGGCACCAGTTCGCAGGAGGGTAAGACCGTGAACTGGGGCGACATCTTCGTCACCGTGTTCCCCTCGGTGTTCCCTGCCTGCAAGGCCGAGGCTTTCCCCGGCGGCGGTGCCCCGCAGATGGGCGCCACTCTCAATGCCGACGGCACCGTGACATTCTGCCTGGCAGCCACCGGCAAGGATGACGTTCTGCTCGTGGGCTCATGGAACAACTATGAGCTTACCCCCGCCCAGCAGATGAACTACACCGATGTTGACGGCCAGCGCTATTTCTGGCTCAACATGGAGGGTCTCGAGCAGGGCAAGGACTACATCTACTACTATCTGATGGACGGCCAGACCGCCGTGGGCGACCCCTATGCCCGCCTGGTGGTGACCCCCGACGACAAATACATCCCCGAATGGGTATTCCCCGACATGCCCGCTTATGACATGCTGGCGCTGCCGGGCGTGAACGCCGCCGTCTACAACTCGGCCGTGAACGACTACGACTGGCAGGTGACCGACTTCAAGGGCGTCGACCAGTCTGACCTGATCATCTACGAGATGCTGCTGCGCGACTTCACCGGCACCGAGGGGAAGGCCGAGGGCAACGGCTCACTGCTCAGCGCCATCGGCAAGCTGGCACACATCAAGGCTCTCGGCGTGAACGCCGTGGAGCTGCTCCCCATCATGGAGTTCAACGGCAACCAGTCGTGGGGCTACAACACCAACTTCTATTTCGCTCCCGACAAGGCCTACGGTACCCCCGAGCAGTATAAGCTCTTCATCGACCGCTGCCACCAGATGGGCATCGCCGTAATCCTCGATATCGTGTTCAACCAGGCCGACGGCCAGCACCCCTGGTGGGCCATGTATCCCATCCAGGACAACCCCCATTTCAACGGCTCGGCACCCCACGCATATTCGGTGCTCAACGACTGGAACCAGGGTTCGGTGATGGTACAGAAACAGTTCCAGGACGCCCTGAAATACTGGATGACCGAATATAAGGTCGACGGTTTCCGTTTCGACCTGGTGAAGGGTCTGGGCGACAACGACTCGTACGGCAACACTTTCAACGCCGCCCTCAACACCTTCGGCACCCCGTCTGATCAGAAGACCAACGACTACAACGCCACCCGCGTGGCACGCATGAAGACCCTGCATGACGCCATGCGCACGGTCAACCCCGACGCTTACTTCATCAACGAGAACCTGGCCACTGCACGCGAGGAGAATGAGATGGCACAGGACGGCGAGATTAACTGGGCCAACATCAACAACGCCGCATGCCAGTTCGCCATGGGATACGAGAGCCAGAGCGGCCTGAACCGTTTCTACGCTCCGCTCGACAGCCGCACCTGGGGCTCGACCGTAAGCTATGCCGAGAGCCACGACGAAGAGCGCATGGCCTATAAGCAGGCACAGTACGGCGCCGCCGGCATCAAGGGTAACGCCGCCATGTCGTGCCGCCGCCTCGGCTCGGTTGCCGCGCAGATGATCCTCACCCCCGGCGCCCACATGATCTGGCAGTTCCAGGAGTTCGGCGCCGACCAGACAACCAAGAACTCGTCGGGCAACGACACCGGCAACAAGCGCGTGATCTGGAGCTATCTCGACCGTCCTGCCAACCGCGGCCTCTGCAACAGCTACTCTGAGCTCTGCATCACCCGCGCCAACAACGCCGACATGTTCCGTGAGGATGTGGAGACCGAGGTGAAACTCGACTCGTGGAAGACGGCCCGCACCGTCAAGCTCGTAAAGGGGAACAAGGGCCTCTACCTGTTCGTCAACCCCTCGCCCAATACCGACATGACCACCGTGACCGGTCTTGACCTCACCGCATCGGGTTTCCACCTGATTTCGGCCTCTGACGGCGTGACCCCCACCCTGACAGCCACCACCCTGACCCTCCCCGCCGGCGCATACGCCCTCTACGGCACCGACACGCTGGCCGGAGTGGAGACCGTGGCTCCCGATGACGAAAGCCCCGTCTGCGTCACCGTCGACGGCAACAGCATCCGCGTACTTGGCGAGTGTGCCTCGCTCGAGGTCTATGACATGTCGGGCCGCCGCGTAGGCACCGACAACCTCGCCCCCGGCGTCTACATCGTCAAAGCCGACCGCCTCACCACCAAGCTCGCCATCCAGTAACCGGTCCGGCCCCCCCTCTCCGGGGTTCAGACCACAACAACCAAAACCGGCGCAAAGGGCTGTCGCCCTATACCATACGAACCAAGCAGGCCGATACCACAAGCGGCGCGTTCCGTCACCCGACGGGCGCGCCTCTTTTTTTTTGTTGTATGACCGCTGATTTCGGGGATTATCCGGTGATGCGGGTGATGCGGGCGGTGGCCGAGAGCCAGTCGGTGGCGGCGATATGGCGTGCTATGGAGTTAAGGCCCTGGGCTTTGCCGTAGGTGAGGTGCTGTGTGCGGGTGTGGTGTTCCGTGCGGGCTATAAGCAAGAGGCGCCCGGTGGCCATCAGCTCGAATTCCTGTCCCCGGGGTGCATGCCGCTCGCTGAAACCGTTGTCGCATATTTTTATTATTGCGCCGCCGTTCTCGAGGGCATGGTCTTTTACGGCCTTCTCCTGGGGGTGGATGAACGGCGATATGAGCACGCCGCCGTTTTCCACGCACCGGTGCCATTGCGCCACATAGCCTTGAAATTCTTCCGGGCTGAACCTGCGGCTGAAACGCACCACTTCAAGGTCGGGGTTGCGTAACAGCATGATGTTGCCTGAGGCGGTGTATGTTGCGGTCCCGGTCGTGATGGTCCATCGGGTGAGGTATAGATCGGGGTTGAGACGTTTGATGAGCAGGCGCCTGGGGTTGTCGGCGACGTACCGGATCATGCGTTCCCAGCGTTCGGGTGTGTAGGCGATGCGGTCGTTGAATCCTTTGCTGAAAAACGGAAGGGGCGCGTCGGGGTGGTTCCGGGCGGCTCGTGAATCATGCCATGTGCGGGTTGTCATGCCCATCAGGGCTGCTATTGCGCGGCTGAGGCCGTTTGGCAGGGTGTGGTGCACGTCTATGCACAGGTGCAGGTGGTCTGGCATTATTATATAGGCGCCGAGGCGTATCTGGGGGTAGCGCTCAAGCCAGTGTGTCAGGGCCTGTACTATGGCCTCTCCGGCAGGGGTGAGGATTGTGTGCGGGGCGTCGGGATCGGTGGGGGCGGTGACGCGCGGATTGCCGGCGACAAGGGCGAGTGCCGGGGTGGCGGCCGCCTTTGTGCCCTCGCGTACGGAATACGGGAATACATGCACGGACGCGAACGCGCATCTCTCCAGAAAGGCCAGCGTCTGCGTAAACTCGTCCTC
>USKE01000218.1 GCA_900555165.1 uncultured Porphyromonadaceae bacterium
TGCTCGGTGGCGGTCGCTACATGTAGCGACCCTGCAATGAATACCTGTGTATTATGACACCTCCTCACCCTGGGGGGTGAACCGGAGGGTGCTATCAGGCTTTTACGCGCTCGAGGTAGTTGCCGTTGCGAGTGTCGACGCGTACTTTGTCGCCGATGTTGCAGAAGAGGGGCACACGAATCTCGGCACCGGTCTCTACGGTGGCGGGCTTGAGGGTATTGGTGGCGGTGTCGCCCTTCACGCCCGGCTCGGTATAGGTGATCTCAAGCACCACGTTTGCGGGGAGCTCGCAGGTCAGAATGGTCTCTGAGGCGGCATGTACCATGGCCTCGACGATATCGCCCTCTTTGAGGAACTCCACACCCTCGATGCTCTCGCCGGGCAGAGCAATCTGCTCGAATGTCTCGGTGTGCATGAAGTTGTAGCCCATATCGTCTTTGTAGAGATACTGGTAGGGACGGCGCTCGATGCGAACCTCGTTGATTTTCACGCCCGAGTTCCAGGTTTTGTCGAGGATGCGGCCGGTCTTGACGTTGCGCAGTTTGGTGCGCACGAAAGCGGGGCCTTTGCCGGGTTTAACGTGCAGGAATTCAACGATGAAGAAATATTGGCCGTCGATATCGAGGCACATGCCGTTCTTGAAATCAGCTGTAGTTGCCATAAAGTGTATCTAAGTTATGTATTATGTCTGTATTGTGGGCGCCAAAGAACCCTGCTGGGTCCAATGACTTCATTTCAAGGGTACAAAGGTAAATATTTTCCGGCAATCTCACAACCTTTTATAAAACCGGCGCGGCGGCGCGCCCGGGGAAGTGATGTTTTTTCGGAATTTTTCATGCATCGCGGCTGATATTTGGCTTGGTGTTTTGGCAGATTTGGCGTAAATTTGCAATCATGGATTCTTACGACTACTCACCTAACGGGATTGATTACGATCCCGACCGCATATACGACACACCCAGGCCGCGCCAGCAGCGCCGCCGCGAGAACACACCCCGCGACCGCGCCGCATCGCCCGTGCCCGAGCGCGAACGCCGGAACACCGCAGACACACCGCCCAGGCAGCGCCGTCAGCGCGAGAGCCTGCGCGAGGAGGCGGCCCGTCAGAAAGCCGAGAAACAGGCCAGACAGGCCACCCCGAAAGTGCCGCTGAAAGACCGTGCCTTCTTCAGGTTCTTCACCGACAAACGCACCCATGCCGTGCTGGGCGTGATACTGATATGTCTGGCGGTTTACATAACCGTGGCGGCCATATCGTTCATCCATTACGGGGGCGAGGACCAGTCGCTCGTGACCGGCCGGACCGCCGCCCAGATTGTCGAGAGCGGGCGTCAGGTATCGAACAAAGCGGGTGCATTAGGTGCCACCCTTTCGCACAGCATATTCTCGCAGGGTCTGGGACTCGGCTCGCTGGTAGTGATCATCTACCTCGTAATGCTCGGGCTGGGGCTGATGGGAATCATACGCAACAACTTCTGGTCGCTCACGTTCAAGTCTCTGCTGGTGGCCATAACCACATCACTTGTGGTAGGGCTCATATCGCTGTGGAGCGGCGCCACCACCAATTATGGCGGCGACCACGGCCTGTATATCAACCAGCTCATAATAAGCTATGCCGACTGGATAGGAGCGGCACTGGTGTCGTGCGTCCTCATCGCGGCCGTAATATACGTCTACCTCAACGACATATCGCGCCTGGTGGCCTCGTACCGGTCGATACGCAGGGCTCGCAGGGCTCGCGCCGAAGAAACTGCCCGCGAACGCGAGGAAGACCGGCTGAAAGTACAGGAGGCGATGCAGAAATCAGACATCGCAGATGGC
Source organism: uncultured Porphyromonadaceae bacterium (assembly GCA_900555165.1). Classification (GTDB taxonomy): domain Bacteria; phylum Bacteroidota; class Bacteroidia; order Bacteroidales; family Muribaculaceae; genus UBA7173. The sequence goes on from USKE01000218.1 coordinate 1,822, forward strand.
GGCGACGCAACCGTTGCCGAAGACGAGGAGGAGCAGCCCAGACGTTCGGGAATGCTTGAGACCCTCGGATTCGCCGACTCACCCGAAGACACCCGCGACCCGTATGAAATCAGCGACAACGATACCGAAGGCGAGGAAGAATACGGACGCACCGCCCGACGGTCGTTTGACGCCGGGACCGCCGTCATTGCCGCCCAGACCGATGAGGCTGAAACCCCGGTGGATAACACTGAAAAGAGTGAGCTTTCACTTGCCGGATTTGAAGACAACGCCGGTGATGCCGATGCCCCGAACACCGGGGATGGCCCGACAGAAACGCCCTCTGACGCCCCGCAGGCACCCGCCGGTGACGCCCCGGCCGAGAACCGTGTCCAGGAAAGCGCCGAACCCGGTTTCGAGGTGTACAGCACGCAGATCGAGGAGGCTAAAGAGGACAAGTCGCAGCTCTACGACCCCACGGCCGAACTGTCGCACTATGTTCGGCCGTCGCTCGACCTGCTGAACGAAATCACCACGCGCACCAACAGCGTGGACCTTGACGAACAGGAGGAGAACAAAGAGCGCATCACAAAGACCCTCAACGACTACGGCATACCTATATCGCACATCGAGGCCACCGTAGGCCCCACCGTCACGCTGTACGAAATCATCCCGGCCGAAGGTGTGCGCATAGCCAAGATCAAACGCCTTGAAGATGACATAGCCATGAGCCTCGCGGCCCTGGGCATACGTATCATCGCCCCCATCCCGGGCAAAGGCACAATCGGCATCGAGGTGCCCAACAAAGACCCACAGACGGTGTCGATACGGTCGATCCTCGGCTCCAAGGCTTTCCGCGACTGCAAGATGAAACTCCCCATGGCCATGGGCGCCACCATCTCAAACGACGTCTACATCGCCGACCTAACCAAAATGCCGCATCTGCTTGTAGCCGGCGCCACGGGTATGGGTAAGTCGGTGGGCCTCAACACCATCATCGCGTCGCTACTCTACAAGAAACATCCGGCCGAGCTGAAATTCGTGCTCGTCGACCCGAAGATGGTCGAGTTCAGCCTCTACAGCGTGCTCGAACGCCATTTCCTGGCCAAGCTGCCCGACGAAGAGGATGCCGTGGTCACCGACATGGACAAGGTGGTGCGCACGCTCAACTCGCTCTGCGTAGAGATGGATCAGCGTTACCTCCTGCTCAAGGACGCCAACGTGAGGTCTATCACCGAATACAACGAACGTTTCGTGCAGAAACGCCTCAACCCCGAGAAAGGGCACCGTTACCTGCCCTACATCGTGATGATTGTCGACGAGTTCGCCGACCTCATCATGACCGCCGGCAAGCAGGTGGAGACCCCTATCGCGCGCATCGCCCAGAAAGCGCGCGCCGTGGGCATGCACATGATTGTGGCCACCCAGCGCCCGTCGACCAACGTCATAACCGGTATCATCAAGGCCAATTTCCCCGGCCGCATCGCTTTCCGCGTTAGCCAGATGGTCGACTCGAAGACCATCCTCGACCGCACCGGAGCCAACCAGCTCATAGGCCGCGGCGACATGCTCTTCAGCCACAACGGCTCGATGGACCGCGTGCAGTGCGCGTTCATCGACACCGACGAGGTGCAGGCAATCTGCAACCATATCGACAGCCAGGCCGGTTACGAACACGCCTACTATCTGCCCGAGCCGCTGATGACCGATGACGAGGCGCTGACCATCGCATCGTCGGCCGACCGTGACCCGCTGTTCGAGGAGGCTGCGCAGGCCATCATACAGAGCGGCACCGCCTCGGTGTCGAACCTGCAGCGCCGCTACTCAATCGGCTACAACCGCGCCGGCAAGATCATGGATCAGCTTGAGGCTGCCGGAATCGTCGGCCCGGCCCAGGGTGCAAAGCCGCGCCAGATACTTGTCGATTCGATACAGCTCGGACGCATAGTGAACCACGACGACTGAGTCAACCACCCTCGCCGGTAAAATGTTATAATCAGATGATGAAACTTCACAACGCAATAAAGATATTGACACTGGCTGCATTGGCACTCTTCGCCGCCATCCCGGCCTCGGCGGCACGTCC
>USKE01000219.1 GCA_900555165.1 uncultured Porphyromonadaceae bacterium
CGCCGCATCCACACCCGAGACATTCCTTGACCTTATCCGTGCCCTCGACGAAGTGGAGGGGATAGACCGCTACCGCATATCGTCGATAGAGCCTGACCTGCTCACCGACGAAATCATAGAGTTCTGCGCCACATCGCGCGCATTCATGCCGCACTTCCACATACCCCTGCAGTGCGGCTCTGACGAGGTGCTCCGGCTCATGCGCCGCCGCTACGACACGGCGCTCTTCCGCCACAAAACCGAGCGCATCGCCGCCCTGATGCCCGACGCTTTCATAGGTATAGACCTGATGACGGGCACCAGGGGCGAGACACCCGAGGAGTTCGAGCGCTCGCGGGCGTTCATCGAATCGCTGCCGGTTACGCGCCTGCATGTATTCCCCTACTCCGAACGCCCCGGCACCCGCGCCCTTGAGATACCGTACGTCGTGGATCCGCGTGAGAAAAAACGGCGCACTGACGTCATGATTGCCCTCTCGGCCGCTAAGATGACAGCTTTCGCCGACCGTTTCACAGGCACCGTGCGCCCCGTACTGCTGGAAAGCCCCGACGCATCCGGCCTGATGACCGGCCACACCGACAACTACCTGAAGGTGGCGGTCGACGCACCCGCCTCGCGCGAGAACGAGATTGTCAACGTGCGGCTCGACAGCCTCATGTCAGGCCACGGCACCGAGGACCCGGTGCTGCGCGGCACAATTGTCTAATAAAGGCACACACCCGCATGAAACTTTCCGAAATCAAATATCTGCCCCTGAGGGGACTGCTTGCCGCCGCGGCCTCGATGCCGTGGTGGATGGCATACGGCGTGGCCGATTTCATCTGTTTCATAATGTGCCATGTATGGGGTTACCGCCGCCGCATAATCGAGCGGAACCTGCGGGTCTCGTTCCCCGATATGACCGACTGCGAACTGCGGCGCACCCTCAGGCGTTTCTACCGCAATTTCGCCGACCAGATCATTGAGACACTGAAGGCCTCGCGCATGTCGGCCGACACCATGCGCCGCCGCATGACATTCAATCCCGCCGACATCGAGCGCCTTGACAGCATCGCGGCGACAAGGCGCCCCACTGTGGCCTATTTCTCGCACTGTTTCAACTGGGAATGGGCCGCGTCGATGCCCCTCTGGAGCCGCCGCAACACCGGCGCAGACACCGTTTTCTGCCAGATTTACCGCCCGTTGCGCAACAAGGTGATAGACCGCATGATGCTGCGGCAGCGCGGACGTTTCGGCGCCGTTTCCCTGCCGAAAAAGACGGCGTTCCTCGACCTGTTGCGTTTCCGCCGCGACGGCAAGGTATGGGTCACCGGGTTCATGAGCGACCAGCATCCGTCGGCCGGCGACCCGGGGCACCTGATGACATTCCTCAACCACCCCACGGCCATGATCTCGGGCACCGAGACCGTGGCGCGGCGCACGGGCGCATATGTGGTCTACTGGGACATCACAAAGACCTCGCGCGGACACTACCACATCGACATGATCGAGCTGACCGACGACCCGGCGGCACTCCCCGAAGGGGAACTGACGCGCCGCTACGCCCGCGCCCTCGAAAATACAATACGCCGCGACCCGGCCATCTGGCTCTGGTCGCACAACCGCTGGAAACGCCCTGTCACACTCCCCGCCCCTATCCCCGAGGGCGCTGACAGCGACACCACCGAAGAGAAAAGATGAAACCATCGACAGCCGTCATAATACTGAACTGGAACGGCGACAGGCTACTGCGCGAGTACCTGCCGTCGGGAAACGCCAACACCGACCCTGCCGTGGGGCGTGTCATCGTGGCCGACAACGGCTCGACCGACACCTCCGTGGCCACACTGAAAGAGCTTTTCCCCGAAGTGGAGCTCATGCTCTTCCCCGAAAACTACGGGTTTGCCGAGGGGTACAACAAAGCCCTGGCTCTGGCGGCGCGGCAGGGGTACCGATATACCGTCCTGCTCAACTCTGACGTAAAACCCGCCCCGGGCTGGCTCAACCCACTTGTCGAGTGGATGGACACGCACCCCGGCTGCGGCGCATGCCAGCCCAAGATACTCAGTTACAGCGAGCCCGAGAAATTCGAGTATGCCGGAGCTTCAGGCGGTTTCATAGACCGCAACGGCTACCCCTTCTGCCGGGGGCGCATCTTCTCGGATGTAGAGACCGACACCGGGCAGTATGACGACCCGCGCGAAATCTTCTGGGCCACCGGAGCCGCCCTGATGGTGCCCACACAGCTTTATCTCGACGCCGGAGGGCTCGACGCCGGATTCTTCGCACACATGGAGGAAATCGACCTCTGCTGGCGCATACACCTCATGGGCAAGCAGATATGGGTAGTGCCCGCGTCGGCGGTATATCATTTAGGGGGAGGGAGTCTGCCGGCCTCAAATCCGCGCAAGACCTACCTCAACTTCCGCAATAACCTGCTGCTGCTCCATAAGAATCTTCCCGAAAAAGACCTGAGGGGCACACTTCTGCGCCGCCGTCTGCTCGACACACTTGCCTGGGCGAAATTCGCGGCCACATTTGATTTCGCCAACGCCGGCGCCGTCTGGCGCGCGCACCGCGATTTTGCGAAAATGCGCAAGGCATACACCGCGCACCCGTCAGAGAATCTGTTGCGCAAGCCAATGCAGAGACGCAACATCCTCACAGACTACTACCTTCGCGGAATCCGCCGGTTCAAAGACCTCTCACTCTGATCTGCCTGAGCGTGTCGCCGTCGGCCACCACCAGGAGCGCCCTCACATCCCCCATCCCTTTCAGCATCGCCACGGCATCAGCCTCGGGCGAAGCCATGCATGCCGTGGCCAAGGCGTCGGCCTCGGCGCATGTGGGTGCCACGACCGTCGCCGAGAGGATATCCGTGGCATATGGGCGGCCGTCGCGCGGCGAAATAGTGTGGCCGAGATGACGCCCCAGACTGTCGACACGGTAATTCCTGTAATTTCCCGATGTGGCCACGCCGCAGTCGGTAAGCGCCACCACCCGCATGGCCTCGTGCGTGGCCACCCCCTCGACCGGGGCGTCAATCTGCACCTGCCAGTCGGTGCCGCGCGGATTATGGCCGCGCAGAGCCATCTCGCCCCCGATCTCCACCATATAGTCCTCACAGCCGTTGCGCCTGAGCATGGCACCCACCAGGTCACAGCCGTACCCCTTTGTAACGGCCGAGAAATTGAACGTGGTGCCGGGCGCCTTCTTCTTCATCAGGCCGTTTGCGATACGGCAGTCGGCGATTCCCACCAGCTGCAGAGCAGAGTCGATCTCGGCCTGCGTCGGCGCGGGAGCCTTCCCGTCGGCGGGGCGGCGCGAATAACCGAAACCCCAGAGGTTTACAAGCGGCGATACCGTGGGGTCGAAATTCCCCCCGCTGAGAGAGCACACACGTTGCGAGATGCCGAACACGCGGGCAATGAGCGAATCGGTCTGCATCGACTCCCCCCGGTTTATGAGCGAAATCCGCGAGGCCGGATTGAATGGCGACAACGACATCTCCACCTGTCTGAAAACCGCCGATATGGAGTCGGAAAGATCCCTGTCGGCGCGATACGTGATGTTGTATGTGGTATTCCACACCGCCCCCTGAGCCTGGTGCCATTGCGAGCTGTGGCACCTGCCAGGCATCAGGTAGAGCAGTGGTACAGCTATGAGAATCAGCAAGTATGTCACAGCGCGACGGCGACGGTAGTTCTTTTCAGACATAGTGTTGTCAAATGGTGATTTAGCGACCCCAAAGTTAGCGATTTTAATGCAATATAAGGGCGCCCTAGCCGTTATAAATGTGAATGGAAAAGCGCAGACACCGTGCCCTGTGGGCTTGGCTGGCGGTCGTGGCCCTGTTGGCCGCAACCGCCGTCA
>USKE01000220.1 GCA_900555165.1 uncultured Porphyromonadaceae bacterium
ACCTCTATTCGCCCCCCAGCGTCTCGGGGTCGCGCATATAGGGCTGCCATGCCTCGCGCAGGGCGTCGGGCACGCGGTTGGGACGAATCGCGGGGAACTCGTCAGCCTCGGGTATGCGCCAGGCCGACGAACCGTTGCCGATAAAGGCGTCGGTGAGCAGAATGACGGGTGTCATGTGCTCTACGGCGATGCGGGCGGCCTCGAAGGCCGAGTTGAAACAGTCAGTGGGACTCAGCGCCGACATCACCACCAGCGGCGACTCGCCGTTGCGGCCATAGAGCGCCTGCATGAGGTCGGTCTGTTCAGTCTTGGTGGGGAGACCCGTCGAGGGGCCGCCGCGCTGAACATCGATCACAACCAGCGGCAGTTCGGCCATCACGGCCAGACCCAGGGCCTCGCTCTTCAGCGCCAGACCGGGGCCTGACGTAGAGGTCACCGCAAGATTCCCGGCAAACGACGCACCTATGGCCGAACATACGCCGGCAATCTCATCCTCCATCTGACAAGCCTTCACGCCGAGGTCCTTGCGTTTCGCAAGCTCGTGCAGGATGTCGGTGGCGGGGGTTATGGGGTATGAACCGAGGAACAGGGGGATTCCTGCCTTTTCCGACGCCATGATCAGACCGTAGGCCGTGGCCTCGTTACCCTTGACATCGGTATATGTTCCGGGGCGTATCTCATCGGTCTCGACGCGGTAGGTCGACACCGACGCATGGATGTTGTGACCGTAGTCATATCCGGCCTGGAGAACCTTCGCGTTGGCCTCGTAGACTGCGGGCTTTTTGGCAAACTTGGCCTGGAGCATGCGGGCGGCGTGCTCAAGCGGGCGGTCGAACAGCCAGCAGAGCAGACCCAGCACGAACACGTTGCGGCACTTCATCACCGATTTCGGATCCATCCCGCTCCCTTCGAGGGCGGCGCGGGTCATTGTGGTCACGGGCACCTCTACGACCTGGGCGCTGATGCCCAGCTCGGCAATGGCGTCGTCGGTCTTGTAAAGCGCTTTTTTCAGCCCCTCGGGCTTGAAGGCGTCGATGTCGGTGATGATGACGCCGCCGCGACGCAGAAACTTATAGTTCTGCTTGAGGGCGGCCGGGTTCATGGCCACGAGCACGTCGCACTGGTCGCCGGGGGTATGCACACCGGCACCTATGCTGACCTGGAATCCGCTGACACCGCCGAGGGAGCCCTGCGGGGCGCGGATTTCGGCCGGATAGTCGGGGAAAGTCGACACGGAATTGCCCAGGCCGGCCGATACGTTTGTAAAGATATTGCCGGCCAGCTGCATTCCGTCGCCCGAGTCACCCGAGAAGCGCACAGCCACCTGGCGAAGCGTTTTCACACGATGGGAAGTGTTATCCATGATGAGATATTTAAGGTTGAGTGCGGCAAAGATAAGCCTTTTCCCGGCATAAACCAACGAAAGTGCCGAATTTTTAGCAAAAAACAGCGTAATATTTTGCAAAATTGTAAGCAACCCGCGCCAACTGGCTCATATCCACGGCATATATGCACTCCACACATGTACACCGGCATACAAAAAAGCGGCGCACCCTCAGGGGCGCGCCGCCGTATGGTTTTCAGATTCAGGTCAGCGCAAGGCCGAACCTGGCATCATTTTCAGCGAACGATGAGTTTCTCTACTTTCGAGCCCTGACGACGGATCACGAACTGACCGTTTGCGGGGTTGTCGATGCGCTGACCCTGGATGTTGAAGAACTCAACGGGAGCGTTGGCGTCAACAGCGTCAACGGCAACATTCTCGATAGCGGTGTTTGTGCAGACTTCAAGATCCTTATTGAAGTTGATAACGGGCTCGACGAACAGACGCATCCAACCTGCCTCATTACCGAGATCTGCCCAAAGCATGAGATCCTCGCCAAATGTGACATAGGTTTTGCCATCCTGCAGGCGACCGTTTGCGGCAACCGACATTACAGACTCATCGTCGCCGTTGAAATAATATACGTCGAATGTCTCGGTGTATGAGTTGTCAGTGTAGAAACGGCCGGCGAGCTGATTGGTTGCAGTCATGACACCTGTTTCAACCTCACAGTTCAGGGCAAGAGGGCCGAACTCATTCGTACCATCTGTGATACCATAGATGGTGAGCAGAGTCTTGCCGCGCTTTGAAGTCTTGAGACCCAGAACGTCAGCGTTGATTTCAGTACCGGTCTCGCCATCAGTGGTAACAGTTGTCTTGAATTCACCGTTGGCGGCATATAAGATGGTTTCACCGAAAGCTCCACCGCTACCCTGGTCTGTGAGGAAAGCCAGACCACCGGGTATATCATTCCCGAATGAATATCCGGGAAGGAACCCTACGTTGTAGAGAATGAAATTTATGTCGCCCTCATCGTCATAACCCGCACCTGATGCGGTTGCATAGCCTGCATAAAGTTTATACTGCGCATTCTGGACAGTGCAGAGGGTCTGACCGGCAGGGATATTCAGCTGAATGTACTGGTCTGTACCATCCTGCACAAGACTGAGTGTAGCGTTGATATCGTTAGTTTCCACGCCAAGTGAAGATGCGAGGAAATTTTTAAGGATATATGCATTTTCTCCTGTGCCCTTCTCGATTGTGAAAGAAGACGCCTCAACACTGCTGGTACCCGTCTTATCGTAGAATGTGTAGTGGCAGTAGAATGTACCGGTGATGTCTTCATCGAAATTGGGGAGTGAGCGCAATGCAGGTGCTGTGTAGTCGACAGGCTGCGCCTGAACACTCTTCACAGCCTGAGACTTTGTCATGGCCGCATTGAGATTCAGCTCAGAAACCGGGACAAGATTCCCGGCTGATGCCGCGCTGACTGTGACAGCGGCGGCAGCGAGAAGTGTGTAGAATTTCTTCATTCTGAGAAATATTTAGTGATTAGGTTAGATGTATAAGTCGGTTATACAGTTGGCAAATTTATGGTAAATTTTTAAACTTTACAACTTTTTGAAAAATTTTTTAGAAAAAATTCGGCACAAATCGATTGTTCATGCCATTTCAGCCAAACTATGTTAAAAAACTGCGGTTTTCAGGCCAAAATGCCACAATAAAACAGCGGTTGCTAAGGGTCTGAATGCCGAGTTTTTGCTATCTTTGCGGGAATGATGACTACCGACAACCCCAACAACCCGCAATGCGACCATGCGGCCCGTGCGCCGCGCGTGCTTTTCGTATGCCTCGGCAACATTTGCCGCTCGCCGGCGGCCGAAGGCGTGATGCGCCGCATCGTGGACGAAGCCGCCCGGCGCGGCACCATCAGCCGACACGAGGCCGACAGCTGGGTCATTGACTCGGCCGGCACAGGACGCTGGCACATAGGGCAGCTCCCCGACCGTCGCATGCGCGTGCACGCCCGTCAGCGCGGCCTTGAGCTCGACGACCTGTGCCGCCAAGTAGAAACCGCCGACTTCGACCGTTTCGACCTGATAATCGGCATGGACGCCCAGAACGTGGCCGACCTGCGCGCCCTCGCACCATCACCCGAGGCCGAAAAGAAAGTTGTGCCCATGGGACGCTGGCTCGACCCCGCGCAGGGTTACGATTATGTGCCCGACCCGTATTACGAGGGGGCGGAGGGGTTCGAGCTGGTTCTCGACCTGCTCGACCGCGGCTGCCGCCGACTGTTTGACGAACTCAACGGAGGGGAGGCATGATACAGCAGGCGGTTTTTCAGCATGCGGTTTTTCAGTATGCGGTCGCTACATGTAGCGACCCTACAATGAATACAGACCCCGATAAACGAAATTGACCTGGAGACATTGAAACGAAACGGAATATTCCTATATATAATAATGTGCGACATGCTCGCGCTTACGG
>USKE01000221.1 GCA_900555165.1 uncultured Porphyromonadaceae bacterium
ACGAAGAAATCGGCGTCCTCCAGACGCCACTGCACCTTAAGTTAATAGCATTGGGCCGCTACATGTGGCGACCGATTACCTGCTGATTAACAGCCTTATAGCTATAAAGTCAAGGTTGCGGTCGCTGCATGCAGCGACCCTACGATGAATACAATGCGTTATGATACAGCAACTTTTGTTTGCATAATCGGCTGAAAGTTCGTACCTTTGCAGTCCGATTACTATCCAATCAGATCACCGGCCTGACGCCCCGCGGTGCCTTTGGCCGGGCACTGTGTGGTCTTAGGTCATAGTAATGTTTTATTAATCAATTATTTAAAGTGGATACTTTAAGCTACAAGACTCTTACACCCAACGCCCAGAGCATCGAGAAAGAGTGGGTCCTCATCGACGCCACCGATCAGGTGCTCGGCCGCCTGTGCTCGAAAGTTGCCAAAATCCTCCGCGGCAAAAACAAGCCCAGCTACTCTCCCTTTGTGGAATGTGGTGACAATGTGATCATCATCAACGCCGACAAGTGCATTCTCACCGGCAACAAGATGACCGACCGCATCTACTACACCTACACCGGCTATCCCGGCGGTCAGCGCGAGCTCACCCCCGAGGTACTGATGAAGAAATCGTACAACAAGCACCTCAAGGCCGGTATGCACCCCCTGTACCTGCGCGTCATGAAAGGCATGCTCCCCAAGAACCGTCTGGGCCGCAAGCTCATCAAGAACCTGCACGTATTCAACGGCGCCGAGCATCCCTTCCAGGGCCAGAACATCAAAGTGCTCGACATCAACACAATCAAGTAATAACGCCAGTTCCACATCTTACAAATCATGGAAACAGTTAATGCAGTAGGCCGCCGTAAAGCAGCCGTAGCCCGCGTGATTATGAAAGAAGGCAGCGGCGTGATCACCATCACCTGCCATCACAATGCCCGCGCCCTCGACAAATACTTCCCCTCGTCAATCCTGCAGTACATCGTGCTCCAGCCTCTGAAGACACTTGACTGCACCGAGAAATATGACATCAAGGTCAACATCGACGGCGGCGGTTACAAAGGCCAGGCCGAGGCTCTCCGTCTCGCCATCGCCCGCGCTCTCGTGAAGGTGAACCCCGACGACAAGAAGACACTCCGCGCCGAAGGTTTCATGACCCGCGACCCCCGCGTCGTGGAGCGCAAGAAACCGGGCCGTCCCAAAGCACGCAAACGCTTCCAGTTCTCGAAACGTTAATCGTTTTCCGGACTGCGTCACCCTACACCTCTCTACTCCGGGTTTAGTATCTAAATCCCGCGGATGGACCGACGTTCCCTACCCCGGGGTTGTAATCAGAAAGAACGTAAACTACACATCAAGAAAATGTCAACTCCTACATTTGACCAACTTCTCGAAGCAGGCTGCCATTTCGGCCACCTCAAACGCAAATGGAATCCTGCAATGGCTCCGTACATCTTCATGGAGCGCAACGGTATCCACATCCTTGATCTCTACAAGACAGCTGCAAAGGTCGAAGAGGCCGCAGCCGCTCTCAAACAGATAGCTAAATCGGGCAAGAAAGTTCTCTTTGTTGCCACCAAAAAACAGGCCAAACAAGTTACCGCCGACAAGGCAAAGGCAATCGGCATGCCCTACGTGATCGAGCGCTGGCCCGGCGGTATGCTCACCAACTTCCCCACAATCCGCAAGGCCGTCAAGAAAATGGCTGCCATCGACAAGATGACGACCGACGGCACTTTCGACAACCTCTCGAAACGCGAGAAACTCCAGATCAACCGCCAGCGTGCCAAGCTCGAGAAGACTCTCGGCTCTATCGCCGACCTGAATCGTCTCCCCTCGGCTCTCTTCGTGGTTGACGTGCTCAAGGAGCGCATCGCAGTTGCCGAGGCTAACCGCCTGGGTATCCCCGTGTTCGCTATGGTCGACACCAACTCTGACCCCACGAACATCGACTTTGTGATCCCCAGCAACGACGACGCATCGAAGTCTATCGAGCTTATCCTCGACACCGTATGCTCCGCAATGGCAGAAGGTCTGGAGGAACGCAAGGTTGAAAAGGTTGACGCCAAGGAAGAGGACAAGGAAGCTGCTCCCCGTCGCGAGCGCCGTCGCCCCGTGCGCCGCGCAGAGAACGAGGAGGCCGCTGCCGAAGAGGCTCCCGAGGCTGAAGAGGCTGGGGTCAGAGCGCCGAGGCCGCCGAATAAATTCCGGCACAGTGGGATTGCCTGCCGCCCTGTGCGACGGGCAACCCCTCATGATTTAATCCCCCCTAATCACAAACACTACTAAATCTATATATAGATATGGCAGTAACAATGGCAGAAATCACCAAACTGCGCCACCTCACACAGGCCGGTCTGATGGACTGCAAAAAAGCTCTTGCCGAGACTGACGGCGACATCGAGGCCGCTGTCGAGATCCTCCGCAAAAAAGGTCAGGCTGTAGCCGCCAAACGCGAAGACCGCGTTGCCGCCGAAGGCTGTGTGCTCTCTAAGAGCGTCGGCAACTTCGCCGCTGTGGTATCGCTGCAGTGCGAGACTGACTTCGTGGCAAAGAACGAAGGTTTCGTAGCTCTGGCAAACGAGATTCTCAACGCCGCTGTTGACGCTCGTTGCAAGACTCTTGACGAGCTGAAAGCTCTCGAACTCAACGGGCGCACAATCGCCGAACTCGTTACCGAGGAGACCGGCAAGACCGGTGAGAAGACCGAAATCGGCGCCTACGAAGTAGTAGAGGCTCCCACAACCGCTTCTTACAACCACTTCAACAACAAGCTCGCCGCCATCGTAGGTTTCAACCTCGAAGGTGTTGACCCCGCCGTGGGCCGCGAGATCTGCATGCAGATCGCCTCTATGAACCCTGTTGCCGTTAACCGCGACGAGGTTCCCCAGGCCACAATCGACGCCGAGAAGGCTGTGGCCGTAGAGAAGACCAAGCAGGAGCAGGTGCAGAAGGCTGTTGAGGCTGCTCTGCGCAAGGCCGGTCTGAACCCCAACCACTTCGACTCTGACGACCATATCGAGTCGAACATGGCCAAGGGCTGGATCACCGCCGAAGAGGCTGAGAAGGGTCGTGCCATCATCAAGGAAACCGCCGAGGCCAAGGCCGCAAACCTTCCCCAGGCTATGATCGACAACATCTGCAAGGGCCGCATCAACAAGTTCTTCAAAGAGAACTGCCTGATGGAGCAGGAGTTCGTTCAGGACAGCAAGATCACTGTCGGCGAATACCTCGAGAAGACCCAGAAGGGTCTGGTTGCCGTTGCTTTCAAGCGCGTAAACCTCAACGAGGACTAATCACCCAAGCTTAGTCATAACAACCATCCATAACTCACCGGGGCGCGGCTTATGGCCGCGCCCCGGTTATTTTTTGCGCACGCAAGGGTGGGTGCCCTGTGGCGCGGTGGTTTCAGTTTCCGGTACCGCTCAGTCGTCACGGTCGGCGAAGAAGAGCGGTATGTTGGCCAGGAAGATGTCGGGGGCGTCAAGCTCCGGGCGGCAGGCAATGAGGTCGCCGAGCTTTATGTCACCTATCACATAGTTGTTTGTTTCCGAGGTGTATTGCTCATGTATCTTCGTGAAGGGGAGCAGCTCGGGCACCGGCGATGTGGAATAGCGCACATAGACCCTTAGTGTGACGTCGGTGGTATAGACGGGGGTGGGGGAGTAGGCCATCTTCTTGTACTCGTAACGGTAGTCGTGACGGCGCGCCATGACGTCGCTGAGTATCGACGATGCCGTGGGTAACCCTCCGGCACCTTTGCCGAACATGAACTGACGGTCATAGCACTCGCCGCGTATCACCACGCCGT
>USKE01000222.1 GCA_900555165.1 uncultured Porphyromonadaceae bacterium
CCGCGGTCTGAGCCTTGACGACGCTACCGCAATCGAGGCCACTGCCGCAAACCCCAAGACATATCAGGGCACCGTTTATCTCGAAGGCGACAAGGACTTCAAGTTCCTCACCACCTACGATTTCGGCAATCAGGAATACCATCCCGTTGAAAACGGCGCACGCCCCGATGCCGACGGCAAGGTGACACTCATGCTCGATGGCGACGACAACAAGATTCAGGTCGCCGAATCGGCCAACTACCTCATCACCGTCGACACCGAGAGCCTTGAGGCCACCATCGTGAAATCGGCATACCAGGAGACACATATCCCCTACGCATCGCTTTTCGTAGTGGGTTCGGTGCTTGAGAGCGGCTATGCCGTAGACAACGGTCTTGCACTCGTGCAGGGTGTCGACAAGCCCTACGAGTTCACCGCCGAGGGCGTAGAGCTCCTGGCCGGTTCGTTCAAGATTGCCAACGCCCTCAAAGGCGCCGGCACATGGCAGGCCAAATACTGGTATTTCCGCAACCTCGACGACGCCACCAAGATGGATCTTGCCGCCGAAGGCGACAACCAGTGGGAGATCACCGAGGCCGGCAAATACAACATCACTGTTGACATCGTGGCAAATACCATCGCCATCGCGCCGCATGTAGATGCCATCGACGTTCCCGTAGCCGACACCGTAAACGGCCCCGCCACCTATTTCAGCATCGACGGCCGCCGCGTGGCCAATCCCTCGGCAGGCTCTCTGGTGATACGCGTCGCCGCTGACGGCACCGCCACTAAAGTGCTGTTCTGACAAGACTCCAACCTGCCGGAACGCGAGGTTCCGGATGAATCAACAAATCCACCGCCGCGATCTTGAGAGATCCGGCAACCCCTACAAATTTACCCTTGAAGTTCCGGGCGGCAACCTTGCGTTGTTGCCGCCCGGATACTTTTTCTATGCCTTACCTAACCGATATTCATCATGCTTTTCACAAAACATAAATTTCTAATCACCTGCTTGGCAGCTGCTTGTGCGCTTTCAGCCTCAGCCTGGGACCACATGTATATCGTGGGACCCGGTGTAGTAACCGGATCCGACCTGGGGAAAGCCGCAGCCATGAATAAGACCGCTGAAAACCCTGAGGTCTTCGAGGCAGTAATGTATCTTGATAACAAAGACGGCCGCTCTTTCCGCCTCCAGCCCGACCAAGATCGGGTTCAGGCCAACTATTACGGCCCTGCCGTCTCGGGCGAGCAACTGACCAACAACACGCAGGTTTCCGTAAGTCGCGGCAACAACTCTTATTATACGGTGGCGACTCCGGGCGTTTACCTTATAAAGCTCGAGACCACCGCCATGAAAATCACCATCTTCCAGATGGACGAGATTTTCATAATCGGCGACGGCACCAATGCCGGGTGGAATATCGACAATGGCCTGTCTCTGCGCCGCAATGGCGATATATATTCTGCCGAAATCGATTTCAAGGCGGGTGCCTTCAAATACTGCTTTGACAAAGGACACGGCCTTGAGATTGACGGTCGCAAGTGGATGTTCTTCAAAGACTGGCGCGGCGCATTCAAGACCTCGCTTGACGACACCAACTGGACTGTCGGGTATCGCGACAATAAGGACACCGACGAAAGCAATGACGTGGATCCGGGCCGCTACCGCGTGACGGTCAACACCGCCGACAAATCCGTCAGATACACCCGCCTGATGCAGAGCGTCAGCCTCGATGGCGGCGCGGTGCTGAAAGGCTGGGACAAAAACGGCGCTATCACCCTGACAAAAGAGGGTGATGTGTTCAAGGCAAAACATGTCTATTTCACCTCCGGGGATGTATTCAAACCCGTGGTCGACGGCCGTTATTACGGATCTGACACATGGGCAAACGCCGAATCTGCCGACAACAGCGACAAGTATCTGCGCGACGCCCAGAATGGCAGTGACCTGTATGTCAACACTGACGGGTTCCGCTCCGTGGAAGTCGGCCCTTCTCCCGGCGGCGACGGCACACTTTACATCCGCATATCCGCTCCTCAGAGCGTGTGGCTCGAGGGTTTCTGCAGCTATGAGCTCGATTCAGACGCAAACCGCTACTTCAACAATGAACTCAAATGGATTGACGGCGACCGGAGCTACAAGATGATGATTGACAACGACGAGGTGGCCACACTCTCCACGCAGGGCCGCGGCTGGTACAGCTCATACATCACCTTCGATGGCAGCACGCCGAAATATGACCTGACCAAACAGGTGCCTTCCGTTCACGGCGAGGCCACAGGCGACATCTCTTTCTCTGACAGCGACATCTCGGGTCAGTGCTATATCAAGAACCGCGTGTATGTATCTGCAGGCAAACCGATTTATCTGCACCTGGGCATACACGACATCACCCACCCTGCCCTCGAAAAATCGGGATATTATGACATCCGCGTCAACCTCAATGCCGATGGCATCCCCCAGATCAAGCTTGCCGGCCCTGTCGAAGTGAACATGCCCCTCTCGCCCGAAGATTTCGCCAACGGTCAGAAACATTACTTCCTCGTGGGCCAGCGCATGGGCGCATGGCGCCTTCAGCCCGAATGGGAGTTCACGCCCGACGAGAACGGCACCCTCAGCATTCCCGACCGCCTGCTCTATAACGGCTATGTGATGGTGGGTGTGGTCGACAACTATGACGACTACATCGCACAGCGCTACCGTGCCTATTCTGACGTCATGCGCGACAGCAAAATCGCGCTCGACCCCACCGCAAACTACGGAAATTACGGGTTCAACCTCTCATACCTTGCCGCGCCCGGCAACAACGGCTGTGCCGACGGCAAATTCACCTCTACCCGCTACAACGACATTGACCGTACCGCTCCTGACCGTCAGCACGGCTCGTATGAGCAGCTGGCCCTCGACGCCATCAACATCTATTCGGCCGACGGCCACGGTGACCAGGCACATCTGCAGTCACCCCCCTCACGCGTAAGCACGATAACCCTGAATCTCGACAACGAGGGCAACCCCTCGCGGCTTACATTCAACAACCTTACCACCGACCCCATGGCGGTGGCACGCCTGCGCACATTCGCTCTCTGCGGCGGCGGCATCCTGAACCACGACGTACCCTACATCGAGGGCGTGCAGACCTCTCCGCTCAACAACCAGCCGAATTACAGCGGCAACGCCTGGAGCGACGCCTGGATCCAATATGACGCCAAGGGCAAGCCCTATGTCGACGCTCACGGCGAATTCATATACCAGACCAGTTTCACAGAGAACTGGCTGCGCAAGCACCCCTCGTACTTCAACTTCGACGGCATCGAATACACCTCGAACAACATCACGTTCTTCATCAACGAAGAGGTGACGCATGACCCGCAGTTCGGACAGCGCACATTCAAGGTCGAGGTAAGCAACACCAGCGGCGAAGATGACGGTACCCGCCGTGAAGTGCTCTACACCTATTTCAACGACGGCGCCCGCGACCACCTGGGCCGCAACTCGGCTGCTGCCAACAACCTCGACGACGCCATCAAGCCGACATCGAAGATGGTATGCTATGAGGTCAGCGACATGTGGATGGAAGGCATGTTCAAGATCTGGAGCGGCTGGGGAGGCTCGGCCACCAACTATGAGTACGAGACCAACGAGACCAACTACACACGCTGGTTCCTTGACAACGCCGGACACGGCGCATGGCGCCAGGACTGCACGGCCTTCTACCAGGCCAACACCAATATGGCCTACACACTATTCGAAGACATAGATGCCGCAAACTTCGGTATCGGCTAA
>USKE01000223.1 GCA_900555165.1 uncultured Porphyromonadaceae bacterium
CGGCGAAGTTGCCGATCTCAAGCACCTTCCTGGGGGCGATCATGGCCGACAGCATGGCCAGCACACGCCCCTGCACATGCCCTGAGCACATGCGCGGGTATGACGACCTGAGGTTGACGCGCCTCTCTATGCGCGCCAGCGACTCATGCCCCGGCGTGGTATGCGCCGCTATGTATTCGTCGATCCTTTCGTCAGGCGTCACACTTCTCTTAATTATCTAAACTCTCTAAACTTTATAAACTCACCAAACCGCCCATCACAGCAGCGCCTCCACTGCCAGCCGGTACGAGTCAAGCCCGAACCCGGTTATCGTGCCGCGGCACACCGGCGCTATCAGCGATGTGTGGCGCACCGCCTCGCGCGCGGCCACGTTAGAGATATGCACCTCCACCACCGGGCGCTCTATGGCGGCGATGGCATCGGCAATGGCAAGCGACGTATGCGTGTAGGCCCCGGCATTGAGCACTATACCGTTGAGGTCGGGGTCGAAACCGGCGTCGTGCAGACGGTCGATGATGTCGCCCTCGTGGTTCGACTGGTAATAGTCGATCTCGACCTGCGGATAGTCGGCGCCGAGAGCCTTCACATAATCTTCCATCGACACGCGCCCGTATATCTCGGGCTGGCGCACGCCTAACAGGTTCAGGTTGGGGCCGTTGATGATCAGTATTTTTGCCATGTGTGGAGGGGGGGAGACGGTATGCCGGGATTATTTCTTGAGGCCCACGACCTGAGTCGGGGGGAGGGTGGCGTTGCGGCGGTCGACAGCCTCGGTAACCTCATGCGCCAGGTGGATGAACTCGTGCCCCATCAGCGAGTCGCGGCGCGCTATGGGCTCGCCGCCGTCGCCGCTCTCACATACCGTGGCCACCAGCGGAATCTGCGCCAGCAGTTTCACGCCAAGCTCCCTGGCCAGACGCACGCCACCTTCGCGGCCGAAGATATAGTATTTCTCGTCGGGATGGGTTTCGGGGGTGAACCAGGCCATGTTCTCCACCAGGCCGAGGATGGGCACGTTCACCTTATCGCCGGTGAACATGGCGATCCCCTTGCGGGCATCGGCCAGCGCCACCTCCTGCGGGGTGGTCACAATCACCACACCGGTTATGGCAAGGGTCTGGACCAGCGTCAGGTGGATGTCGGAGGTGCCCGGCGGCATGTCGATCACGAAGTAGTCGAGATCGCCCCAGTCGGCGTCGCCGATAAGCTGTTTCAGGGCGTTCGAGGCCATTGAGCCGCGCCAGAGCACCGGCGCGTTCTTGTCGACCAGGAATCCGATCGACAGCAGTTTCACGCCATAGCGCTCGATGGGGATGATGAGGTCGCGGTCATCGACCTTGTGCATGTAAAGCTCCTCGTCCTCGACACCGAACATTTTCGGCATAGAGGGCCCGAAGATGTCGGCGTCGAGCAGACCTACCTTGTAACCTTCACGCGCCAGAGCCACCGCCAGGTTGGCGGCGACGGTGGATTTCCCCACGCCACCTTTGCCCGACGACACGCCGATGATGTTCTTCACGTGGCGCAGCGGTTTCTCGGCAGGCACGGGCATAGACTGGCGCGTGATCACGCCTACGTTCCCCTTTATGTCGACCTCGGGCGAGATATATGTGGTGATCGCGGCCTCGGCGGCGCGCACCAGCGACTTTATGAACGGGTCGGTGGGCTTGTCGAAAATCAGCGAGAAACTTACGCGGTTGCCGTCTATGCGGATGTCGTCGGCCACCATGCCGGCCTCGACGATGTTTTTGCCCGACGCCGGATAGCGCACGTTGCGCAGGGCGTCAAGTATGAGGTTGGGATATAAGCGTTCCATGTCGGTTGTGATTACAGGTTATTGTCGGCCGGGCGTGAGAAATCGCCGGTCTCGAGTGTGCCGCGCGAGAATGAGCGGTAGGTGTCGTGCGGAATCTCCACATCAGGCTCGCGCAACTCGCCGGCAGTACCCGGTTTCAGGGCTATATATTTTATGGTCAGGCCACGTGCCAGCCACTGCTGCTCGTAATATGTGCGTATCTCGCGCAATCCCTCGGGCAGCGTGGGGTCGGCCATCGCCTCGGGGCCGTAGAGGTCGTCGGTACAGGCCAGAACCTCCATGCCGTTCTCGCGGGCCATGGCCAAGGTGTAGGCATACAGGAAAGGGGAATCGGTCTTGAGCCGCACTACGCCGCCCGGCGCCAGGATGCGGCGGTAAAGCGCCATGAAGTTCGTGCCGGTCAGGCGCTTGCGCGCCTTCTTCATCTGCGGGTCGGGGAAGGTGATCCATATCTCAGACACCTCTCCGGGAGCGAAAAAGCGGTCGGCAAGCTCTATGTTGGTACGCAGGAAAGCGGCGTTGGCAAGCCCCTCATCGCGTGCCTGACGGGCACCCGTCCACATGCGCGCCCCCTTGATGTCGAGGCCTATGAAGTTGCTGCCGGGGAAACGGCGGGCAAGCCCCACGGTATATTCACCCTTGCCGCACCCCAACTCGAGCACGACAGGGCCGTCGCCGCCGAACTGCTTTTCGCGCCAGAGGCCGCGCAAAGGGAATCCCTCGGCCTCGAGAACCGAGTACGGATACTGGAAGACACAGTCTATGGTCTCCATTTCCCTGAACTTCTTCAATTTGTTCTTTCCCATATCAACTGACAAAGTTACAAAAAATCTTTCACTCGCCCCGCATCTGCCGCCGGTCACGCCACGTTACACAATATTTAACTATCGTCGGCGTTATTGGTAAGGGCAACAGACTGCCCGCCGATTCCGACTTGACATGGCTTTATCGCTGAAATATTATATACTCAACCCCCTGCACGGTGTCCTGCACCGGTTTTCCAGGCAATGGATCGCCCTGAGGTATCTCAAGGCCTACCACCGCCCGATGGAGACCCGCAACCCGCGTCTCTATCACGACAAGGTGTTCTGGCTGATGAACAACACACCCCAGGAGCGCCAGGCACGCCTGGCCGACAAATACGCCGTGCGGCAGTATGTGGCGGCCCGCGCCGGCGAAAGCCTGCTTGCAAAGCTATACGGCGTGTATGAGTCGGCCGATGAGATTGATTTCGATGCTCTGCCCCGCAGTTTCGTGCTCAAGACCAACAACGGCTGCACCACGAACATAATCGTGCGAGACAAAGCACAGCTCGACCGGCGCCATGCCGTGAAAAAGCTCTCGCGATGGATGGATATCCATTTCGGCGATCTTACCGGCGAGCGACACTACTCCCTGATAAAACCGCTGATCATAGCCGAGGAACTGCTTGTGCAGGACGGCGACCCCGACAAACCCCTCATAGACTACAAGCTTGAGTGTTTTGACGGCAAACCGGCCTTCTGCACCGTGTTCTCAGACCGGGTGGAGGGAACCCACACCAAGAAGTGCATAATCTACGACATGGACTGGAAACCGGTGCCCGACTCGTGCGCATATTCGCTGAGCCACATCATTCCCGGCCCCGTGACCCCGCCCCCGCCCTGCTGGGACGAGATGAAACGCATCGCCGCACGCCTGGCCGAAGGGTTCGAGTATGTGCGCGTGGATTTCTATGTGATCGACGGACGCCCGATGTTCGGCGAGATGTCGTTCACCCCCGGCATGGACACAGACTACACCCTCGGGTTCCAACGCCGCCTCGGCGACATGATAAGACTGCCACAACGTTCATGACACCCTGCCGATGAGCCACCCCGACAACGGAAAGGAACCGCAGTCACCCGCAGACACGCGCCACGTACTGGCGG
>USKE01000224.1 GCA_900555165.1 uncultured Porphyromonadaceae bacterium
CGGTGGCCGCTAACAAGTAGCGGCCCTACAACACGCCTGACGTTTATACAGCACGCCTGACGTTTACAGCATGCCTGACGTAAACAACATGCCTGACGCCAAGGACATGACCTGCGCAATCAAGCATGCATTGAGAGGCTGCCGGGGATCAGTGGCGCATGCCGGGAGGGGGGCCCATGGGGCCGCCGCGCCAGCCGGTGATCTGGCGTGACTGGGGTTCGTTGCCCTTGCCGAAAGTATTGAACCGGTATGTGAACGACAGCATGCAGTAGCGGGTGAGGGTGTTGTACTCCATGTCGTCGATATAGTTGGCGGTGATGTTGCGGCGCACCGACTGTTTCTGCTGAAGGATGTCGTAGACCTTTAACTGCACGGTGGCCGAGCGGTCACGCAGGAACTGATATGAGAGCGAGGCATTCCACATCCACTGGTTCTCGTCGAAACCGGCGGCGTAGCCCGACGATGCGGTGTAGTTCAGGTCGGTGGCCAGGATGAACCCGAGCGGGGCGTACCAGGTGCCGTTGAACCCGGCGCCGTAGTTGTGTATGGTCGAGGCCGACACGGTGGGTAGCGAATTGTGGATGGTCTGCAGGCGGTAGA
Source organism: uncultured Porphyromonadaceae bacterium (assembly GCA_900555165.1). Taxonomy (GTDB): domain Bacteria; phylum Bacteroidota; class Bacteroidia; order Bacteroidales; family Muribaculaceae; genus UBA7173. The sequence goes on from USKE01000224.1 coordinate 601, forward strand.
AAGGTCGCAGCTCAAGCTCGAGGTTGCTGGGGCGGAAGGCCAGCGAGGGGTTCTCGGCCACCATGACCGAGGTGGAGTTGTTGCGCGAGCCGTTGTTGTAACCCACGTTGCGATTGGTCATGATGAAGATGTTGTTGTTGAACGACCAGGTCTTCGACTTGCCGAAAGGCTGCGAGAACATATTCATCAGACGGAAACCCCAGACGCCGTTGACGTTTACATAGTCAGTGACGCGGCCGCCGGTCTGCGGGTTGTAGGTGGTGCGCGAGATGATGGAGTTCTGGGTGAAATCGCCGTCGAACATCACCATTATCGAGCGCTGGTTGTCGGGATTGAACGAATTGTAGCGCAGCATCAGGTGGTGGTTGAACGAGGGGTCGAGCGCCGGGTTACCCTTGACTACGTTAAGCGGGTTGGTATAGTCGGCCACAGGCTGCAGCTGCGACACCGAGGGCTGGCTTGAGCGGCCGCGGTAGAATGTCATCAGCGAGGTCTGTTTCGAGAACTTGTAGCGGAACCGCAGGAACGGCGAGTAGTTCCAGACCCAGCGCTCGGGCACCGACCGCTCGGGGTGGCTGAGGTTGGTGGAGCGTGACATCGAGGGGACGGCGGCCACACCGGCGTCGAGATTGTATTTCGAGGTGACGCGCTTGTAACCGATGCGTATCTGCTGGGTCATGAAGTTGTTGCGGAACGAGTTCGAGAGCGAGTCGACAAACTCCTGCGGGCCCAGGGGGAGCTCGCCGGGCAGGTACGAGGGGTCCTGCACCAGTGCGCGCTCCTGCCAGACATCGCGGTCGGCGTTGTTCCAGCGGTACTGCACGTTGTAGCTGGCGGTGATGAAGTTGCCGTTGGCGACGTTGCCGATAGGTTCTGTCCAGCTGACGCGGGCATTGATGCTGTTTGACCATGTGTGGTTTTCGGAGAGCTGGTCGTAGGCGTCGATAGAGTCGGTGCCGAGCTTGTTGAGCAGACGGAAGAAGGCGTTGTGCGACCGCGAGGTCTCGTTTTCGCGCACGTTGCTCATGCGGTAGTTGGCCATCAGCGAAAACGAGCGTCCGCGGCGCTGACGGAAGTTGTGGGTGTAGATGAGTCGTCCGCCGGCCTCCCACGATGTGCCGTGCGAGCGCGAGAGGTTGTAGGAGCGCGATACCTCGGGGAGCCCCGGCTCACCGGCGCGGAGGGTGTCGGTGGCCAGCGAGCGCGAGTCGTTCTGGTTGTACGAGAAGTTGGGGCGGAAGTCGATGGTGTTGAACGAGTCGGGTTTCCACTCTATGCGGAAGTCGGCGCGCACGTTGTGTCCGCGGTCGTTGGCGTCGGTGAGCGAGTTCTGGTACGACGCCGAGTCGGGGAATATGAACTGACGTGCCTGGCGCGTGCGGGTGTCGCGGTCGGTGTGCGAGTACATCACGTCGCCGCCGACGCGGAACTTCTCAGAGTTGCCCACGGTGAAGTTCACGCCGAAGTTCTGCGAGTTGTTTATGCCGTTGTCGCCGCCGAACCTGCGGAAACGCGAACCGTTGCCGTCGGTGAAACCGAGCTCGTTGGTGTTGTTGGCGTTGCCGATGAAGGTAATCTGGTTGTTGTTCCAGAAACGGTTGACGTTGAATGTGGCCTTGTAGCGGTCGTCGGTGCCGTAACCGGCCTCGACGGTGCCGAACCAGCCGTTTTTCATCCCTTTCTTCACGGTGAGGTTGATGACGGTCTCATCCTCGCCGTCATCGACGCCGGTAAGGCGCGCCAGGTCGCTCTTGCGGTCTACGACCTGGAGCTTGTCGACCATGTTCACGGGGAGGTTCTTCGAGGCCACCTTGGGGTCGTCTGAGAAGAACTCCTGGCCGTCGAGCAGAATCTTGGTGACGGTCTTGCCGTTTGCGGTGATTGAGCCGTCGGAGCCCACCTCAACGCCGGGCAGACGCTTGAGCAGGTCCTCGACCACGGCGTTGGGCTGTGTCTTGTAGGTGTCGGCGTTATACTCAATGGTATCCTCCATGACCTTGATGGGGGTCTTGACGCCGATTACGGTGGTTTCCTTCAGCATGACCGACGACTCGCCCAGGCGCAGCGTGTCGGCCTTGACGTTTGCCTTGGCCACCTGCACGGGGGCGAAACTCTTCTCGTAACCGACATACGACGCCTCAAGCACGTATTTGCCCGAGTTTACGCCGGTGAGGGTGAAACGCCCGTCGGCATCGGTGATCTCCCCTTTCACAAAGGCGCTGTCACGGGCCGAGAGCAACCTCACGGTGGCTCCGGGCAACGGATCGGAAAAGCTGTCGGCAATTGTACCTGTGATATTGTAGGCCCAGGCCGCGAAGGCCACCACGGCGGCGGCGCCAAGCGCGACGGGGCGCATTGCTGTTTTGCTCATAACAGATAGTTGACGTTAATCGAGAACTCTGACGGCGCTAAACCGGTGAGGTTTAACGCCGCCAGGGCTGTTTTGGCCGAACATGAAGTTTTTGGCGACACTCATGCGGCGGTTAACGTTTGTTTGCAGTAACGGGAGGGATGGGAATTTATGAGGGCTATTCGATGGCCTCGCCGACCAGACGTACCAGGGTGAGGGGGTTGACGGGGTCGTTGGCTATCACCTGGACGCGGGCGTTGAGCAATGGCGCGGGGAGGGCAGCGGGGTCGACCGTGACATGTACCGTGACCTTCTTGCCGCGCTTTACCTTGTCGGACGACGGCTCAAGTGTCACGCCGGGGTCCATGGTGTAGACGCGGCGCAGCAGCAGGTCGTTCTTGCCCAGGTTCTCGATGGTGAACTCCCCCTGCATGGGGCCCGCGGCGGGGTCATAGCGGCCGAAGTCCACGCGGTCGGCCGACACCCTGATCTGGGGAGCGGCGGCCACTTGCCCGGGGGTGAGGGTAGTGAAATCCTCCTCGACGATGGCCTGCAGCCCCACCGTCGCCACCGGCGAATCGCCCATGGCCACGGTCATCGAGTCGGTGAGGATGCCGTAGAGCGATGTCTGCGACGGGGTGAGAGTTAGCGAATAGACAAGCTGCTCGCCCGCAGGGATGGTGTCGGTGCCCGACGTGGCCAGACGGAAATGTGCCGGCAGGGATGTCCACTGTGGCACAATAGGTTCGGACGACGCGTTGTAGACCTCCAG
>USKE01000225.1 GCA_900555165.1 uncultured Porphyromonadaceae bacterium
GAGCCGGTGAACATCGAGGTGGGGAAGATGCCGGTGGGGCGGCGGATGATGTACTCGGTCATCTCCTGGTTCGACTCGAAACCGACCCCTTCGAGGATGCGGTCAGAGCGCTCGATGTGAATGAATGAGTCAGAGTAGATCTTGCGCGAGTTCTGGTCCCAGAACAGCTGCTGGGTCAGGAACTTGTCGCCGTTGATGTTGAGCATGCGCACGTTGCGGTCAAACCGCCACAGGCGCCTGTCGCTGAGGTATGTGGCCGAGTCGGCTGTAAATGAGCCGTTCTCGTTCATCGCATTGTCATAACGCACGGCATAGAGCCCTGCGGGAAACACCCACCGCGGTTCCTTGGCCTCGTCGAAGATAAGCCAGTGCGGGGCGGTGATGTGGTAGCGTGTGTAGGTGGAGTCCGAGACATATGAGTCGACGTTGACGGTCTTGAGCGTCGGGAATGTCTCGGGGTCGGCCGAAAGGTCGATGGTCTCCTGTTTCTTGTCGGCACACGAGACGGCAAGCGCCAGTGCCACGAGCACCGGGAGCACACGCATGTGTCTGACTGAGGTCATAACGGTCACTGACGGTGGGGGCTACGGGGTCAGCGCAGTTTGTTGCGCCAGAACCAGAGTTCGTTGACGTTTATGCCGATGGTGAACATGAAATAGTCCTCCTTTACCAGCGGGGCGGGAGTAGCCTGGCGGTGACGGTACTCGAAAGCGAGGTTGACCATTGTCTTCGACGACGGAGCCGGCAGACCGAAACCGAGCGAGACACCATACTCGCGCACCGAGTTGTCGCCGACGCGGATGTAGTCGTTGCTGTACGATCCGCCCAGGCGGTAATTGACACGGCTCACCCAGCTGCCACGGGGGTTGGGGGTATAGCTGAGGCCGAGGGCGCCGCGCCAGCGGTTGTCGAAGTTCTCGGCGCCGTTGCCCGGCGAGTCAAACCCTTCGACCGATGCGAATCCGGCATTCTTCCAGGGCTGGTATGTGAAGTCGGCCTCGACAAACAGGCGCTGGTTCCAGCGGTAGCTGATGCCCGCGCCCCAGGTCTCGGCCATGCGGCTTTTCCCTTTGAGCGAGGTGTAGCCGATGGTATCGGGGGTCTCATTGGTGCCGGCGTCGGCCTTCATGCCGTAGGTGTGGCCGCGGAAGTCCTTTGCCGGAGAGTAGATTACGCCGAGCCCGATGGTGTTGCGCTCGCCGATGTTGAACTCATACTGTGCGCCGAACCGCAGGTTGTAGTCGCGTATCTCTATGACGCGCTGCAGCAGCGAGGTCGAACCCTGGTCGGTGTATATATAGGTGTCGTTGTTGAGCGTGCCGAAGAGGTAGCTGATGTTGACACCCAATGTGAAGTTGCGGAAGGGGCGACCGCTGAGGCCCACATAAAGCTGGCTGAGCGAGCCGGAGCCTTCGCGCGCGTTATGTCCGTTTACAATGGAGTTTCCGAAACGGTAACCGACTTCGGAATAGGGCATCAGACCCACCGAGGCGCCCCCGTAGCGCGTGATGGGGAACTGCATGGTCACGTAGCTGAGTCCGCCCGTGAAGTTGTGCCCCTTGAGATCGCCCTGCCGTGTGGAGAGGGCCTTGCCGTCGGCGGCCATGTCGAACAGGAAGGTAAGGGTGTCGATGGCGGCGTATGACGCGGGATTCATGAAGTTTATCGAGCGGCCCGAGCGCATGGCATAGCCCACGCCCCCCATACCGCGCTGTGCGGCGTTGGCCTGCTCGGAGAGCAGTCCGTAGCCGAACCGCGAATAGGGCGAGATGGTGCTGTTCTGGGCACCTGCGGTGAAGATTGCCATTACAACGGCCACAATCGCCGCGAGTGTCTTAATTTTTGCCTTTATGTTCATTATACAACAGTATGCTAAGTAAGCCTTTGGTGACAAGGCATGGCTCGAGGGTAACCTCGAAATCGAGGAATTCGATAAACTACCGGGAATTCCGCCCAGCCGGTGCGCCCATCCGCCGGTGAGCACCACGCGCGTGCCGGCGGGGAGCAGGGCGCGGTAATAGGCCACCTCGGCAGCCACGCCACGCACCGCGCCCGACCGCATGGCCGTGACGGTATCGGTGCCGAAAGGCGGGGTGGCGCCATAGCCGTTCACCTCGGGCAGACGCGCGGTAAAGCTGCGCAGCGCCCTGAGCCTCATGCCGATGCCGGGGGCTATATTGCCCCCCAGAAAGCGCCCCTCGGCCGAAACAACATCGTATGTGGCGGCCGAGCCGACATCAACCACCAGCAGGCTCTGGTGCGGAAACATGCTCCAGGCGCCTACGGCCGCGGCGATGCGGTCGGGGCCGAGTGTCTCGGGGGTGGCATAGCCGATTGCGAGCGGCATGGGGGTACCGCAGGTGAGCAGACGCGCGTCAACGCCCAGGCCGCGCAGAACGCGGGTGAGCCATTCGCCGTTGCCGGTAACCGAACAGCACAGCGCGCGGTCGGGCTTGTAACGCCCGGCGAGACCGGCGAGGATGCCGTCGGTCAGTACGCCGATCACCTGCTGGGCAACCAGCTCGGGGGCGTCCCAGACGGCCACCTTGGCCGCGCTGTTGCCCTGGTCGATTGTAAAATTGATGCTCATCCCTGATGGTCTGGCGGGCCAAAGACCCGAATATCGTGGCAAAATTACAAAATCCGCTTCAATATCAGACGTTTCACCCCGCGAAATTTCTATTTAAAAATGTAAAAAGCCCCCTGAACGCCGCCAATAATGCCGGTTGTGTGGATTTTTGTTGTAACTTTGTGCAGGCATAACGCAGTGCGATGACAAGACACGATTATAAGACCGACATACATACCCCCGCCACCACGCCAGCAAACACCGGTGACCCCGACGGTATTTTCCGGCGGGTGATGTTCGTGTGCCCGTCGATGCGCGTGCGCGGTGGGATATCGTCGGTCCTGCACTCCTACAAGGATATGCTGCCCGGATTCCGCCACCTGGCCACGAACTCGCGCCTCGGCACGGGGATGAGCATGCTGAAAGTGGCCGGAATATACGCTCGCCTGGTGTGGATGCGTCCGTTCTCGCGCGTGCGCATAATCCATATCCACAGCGGGTCGGGAAAATCGTGGATGCGCAAGTCGATGATACTTTCGTGGGCGAAACTGTTAGGCTACAAGGTCGTGCTGCATGTGCACGGCGGCGGGTTCAAGAACTACATCGACCGTACCGGCGCCTCGCGCATAAAACGCCTTATGGGGCGCTGCGACGCCGTGGTGACGCTGACGCACGGCTGGGCCCGGTATTTCACCGAAGAGATCGGCCTGACGAACGTGACGGTGATAAACAATGTGGTGGCGCCGGTTGCCCCCGCCAAGATTGCCGCACGCCTCGGAACCGCGCCGCGCGGCACCGAAGAGAGGCCCATGCGGTTCATCTTCCTGGGGCGCATCTGTCAGCCCAAAGGGGTCTATGACCTGGCCGAAGTGATAGGGCGCAACGCCGGCCGCTGGCGCGGGCGCGCGCTGTTCACCATCGGGGGTACCGGCGAGGATGACCGCCTGGCCGCGCTGATTGCCCGGCTCGGCATCGGCGACATAGTGGAGACACCGGGGTGGGTAGACGGCGCCGACAAGCTCAGGCTTATCGACTCGGCCGATGTGATGGTGTTGCCCTCGTATATAGAATGTCTGCCGGTGACACTGCTTGAGGCTATGGCGGGGGGCCCTGCCCCCCTTCGAAAACCGCAGGGGAGTG